>DASUAD010000492.1:0-4302 GCA_035763965.1 Thermoanaerobaculia bacterium
GGCCGCGCGCTCCGGAACGAGAGCAGCCCCGGCGGCGAGGCCGGTCAAGCCCAGAGCAACCGCGAGCAGGCTCCGCGACGGCGGCCGCGCGCTCCGAAGGCGTTCGAAGGAAAGGCCGGCGGCGATACCGAGCGCGAGGATCAGTACCACGGCGAACTTCTCGGGATACCGGAGCGGCAGTGGAGAAGGCAGGTCCGCCCAGCTCGCGGGCAGGAAGCCGGGGAACACGATCACCACCAGAGCCACGAGAAACAGAGTCCACGCGAAGCGGTCGCCCGGGGAGCCGAACCGGCGGGTCACCGCGAGCGCGATTACCGCGAAGGCCCCGGAGTAGAACGTCGTGAAGAAACCCATCGACGTGGAGTGAAAGACGGGCCAGCCCCAGATGCGCGAGCTCTCGAGCGACGCGGTCGCGCCGAACGGATAGGGAACGAAAAGCTCGAGCATCCGAAGAGGCGAAGGCGAAAAGGAGAGCGCCTCTCCGAGCTTCATCTCGAGGATCGCGCGCCGTGTCTCCGGCACCCACATCGCCGTCGCTGCGATCTGGGGCGCGGCGGCCAGAGCTGCGAGCACGATCGCCGACGCGAGCACCGCGAGCTCGCGGAGACGTTCTCCCTTGCCGATCCCGATCGCGATCCAGAGGAGACAGCAGCCGATCGCCATTCCGACCGTGAAGACGTCGCCAGCGAGGAAGTCGAGGGCGAAGAGCAGGGACAGAAGAACGGCCTTCCGGACCGGCCGCGCGGAGCGATACGCCGCGCCCCACACGACCCACGGCAGAAGGGCCATTCCGGGCTGGATATTCGGAAAGAAGACTTCTGACACGCCGACCCCGGAGAAGGTGTACGTCACCGCGGCGACCCAGCTGCCCCATCGGGATGCTCCGAGAGTCCGCGCGAGGAGGAGCATCCCGACGCCTGCTCCAATCCAGTGCAGGATCGGAAGCAGACGCATCGCGGCAGGAAACGGCAAAACCGAAAGAAGAGGTCGGACGGGATAGAGGGAACCGGTGTTTGGATTCGGAAGCAACGGGCGTCCGCCGGAAATGTCGGAAGTCCATACGGGGAGCCGGCCTCGACGGTAGGCGCCGTGGATCGAGCTCTCGATGGGTAAGTGGTACGCGGGGAGGTCTCGGCCCGAGAAGTTTCGCCGACCGAGAAGCGTCGGCAGGTTCACGGTGAGGACCATCAGCGCGAAGAGGAGCCCCGGCAGGAGTCTCTCCAGGAGAGGACGCGCGCGATCGGAGGTGATCAACCGACTGCGGACCTCCGACGCTCGCGGAGGAGGAGGCCCGCCATCAGGAGAACGAAGACCGCGGGACCCCACCTCGAGACCGGAAGTCCCGGCACCTCTTCCCGCCAATCGACTCGATGGCGTCCGGACGGGACGGGAATTGCCGAAAAGCCCACCTGCGCCGGTACGGCCTCGATCGGTCGGCCGTCGAGCCGGACGCCCCGGTAGGGCCAGTACCCGCGGAGGACGAAGAGCCACGTCGGATCGGGAGCGGTCGTCTCGACGACCAGCCGTTCCGGCTGCTCCGAGAGAACCCGGACGCTGCCGCCGCGCGAGCGCCCGAACCCCCGTCGCCCTGTCTCGAGCACCACGTCGTCGATCCCGAGGCCCGGCAGCGAGGTCAGTGCGGCGAGCGGAGACGCCTCCTCGCGCCACCCCCGAACCAGGCGGATCGAGGGCCGCGCGGAATCGAGCACGTCCCACGCCTGGAGGACGTCGCCGCCGGAACGGCGGAACCCCGGCAGCTCCTTCTGATCCGGGAACCGGATGCCCCGCCGGAGCGAGAGACTGGCGAAGAACGGCCCGGAGTCGTTGAACCCGGCGGCTTGGGCCGAGAACTTCCGCAGGCTCTCGACGCGGGAGAAGTCTCCGACGTCGAAGTCGGAGTTGAAGACCATGCCGCGCCCCCACAGGAGCGGCGTGTAGTGAATCCAGAGGCGACGGGCCACGTCGGTGTACTCGTCGTCCGGGTTCGAAAACGAGGTCAGGACGGCGCGCCCCCGGTAAAGAGACTCGCCAATCGTCCGGTAGCGGTGGTCCGGATCTTCGCGATCGAGCATGCGAGCGAAACGGGTGGGCCCGAAGACGTCGTTCTCCGGGAGCGTTCGAGCGATCTTGCGGTTCGCCTCGATCGGAACGAGCGTCAGGAGTGCGAGCGCCGCTGCTTCTCGCCCGCCCGAGAATCGCCGGAGAAGATCGAGCGCGACGACGGTCACCGTCCAG
The DNA here is from genome assembly GCA_035763965.1 of Thermoanaerobaculia bacterium. Taxonomy (GTDB): domain Bacteria; phylum Acidobacteriota; class Thermoanaerobaculia; order UBA5066; family Gp7-AA6; genus Gp7-AA6. Next base: position 2,236 of record DASUAD010000492.1, read on the forward strand.
AGAAGAGCGCCTTCGACGAGCGCGATCGGGAGACGCCGGACCGCCCGGTCCGCGTAGCCGCTGCTCTCTCCGACCGCGGCGACGAAGGAGCGCCCGACCGGTCCTCGCGCGAGAGTGGTTCCGACGGCGACGACGCCGAAGACGAGCGCGCCGATGAACGTCCAGCGCGGCGCCCCGGCGCCGCGAAAAGAGTCGTACGCGAGACCCGCCAGCAGCGCCAGCGCGAAGGTGAAGGCGACCGCGAACTTCTCGGGGTTGCGAAGGGGCAGCGGCGACGCCACCTTCTCCCACGAAGCCGGGACGAGGCTCGGGAGGACCGACACGGCGAGCGCGACGGCGAAGAGGGCGCGCGCGAACCTCGCGCCCCGGGCGCGACTCTTCCGGAACGCGACGAGCGCGACGACCGGGAACGCGCCGGCATAGAGCGTGGTGAAGATTCCCATTGCCTTCCCGCGGAAAACGACGGGCGCCCAGATATCCGTGCTCTCGAGCGTCCAGGTCAGACCGAGCGGATATGGGAACAGGAGCTCGAGAAGACGGAGCGGATGAATCGAGAAGAAGAGCGAAGCCCAGAGCTTCATCCCGAGGATCGCGCGATTCGTCTCCGGAACCCAGAGCGCCGTCGCGACGATCTGCGGCAGAGCGAGCAGGATCGCGGACACGACGGCGAACGTCAGCAGGATCGCTCTGCCGGATCGTTCGCGGCCCGACTCCTCGAGAAGGATCCAGAGCCCGCAGGCGCCCACCGCGATTCCGCTCGTGAAAACGTCGCCCGCCAGAAACATGAGACCGAACAGGACCGCGAGAAGAAGAAGCCTGCCTCCGCGCCCGGCCGAGGGGCGCGCGACGGTCCCGATGATCCACGGAAGAAGCGCCATCCCCGGATGGATGTGGGGATAGAACACCTCCGAGACTCCGACGCCCGAGAGCGTATAAGTCACGGCGCCGATCCACCGCGCTCCGGGAGAAACCCCCAGCGAGGAGAGAAGAAACATCATCCCGATGCCGGCGATGATCCAGTGGGCCACCGGGAAGAGGCGCATCGCCACGGGGAAGGAGAGAAGCCCCAGAGCGACACGGGGCGGATACAGCGCCCCGACGTTCGGGTTCGGAAGCAGCGGGCGTCCCCCCGAGATCTCGGGAGTCCAAACGGGCAGCTTTCCCCGGGACCAGGCGTCGTGAACCGACTTCTCCATCGGCAGGTTGTAGACGAGAAGGTCGCGTCCGACGAAGTTGCGTCCCAGAAACACCGGTTCTGCGTAGACGACGAGAAAGAGCAGTGCGAACAGGATCGTGACGCCCCGGTTCCGGGAGCCGCTCACGGTCGGCCCGACTCCGCGTTCGATGCCTTCCGGCGTCCACGCAAGGCGAGCATGGCGAAGAGCACGAACAGCGCCGGCCCATACTTCGAGGCGGCTCCACCAGCGAGTTGCTCTTGCCAGACCACTCGGTGGATGCCTCTCGGGACCGCGACCGCCGAAAACGCGAGTTGCGCGGGGACGACCAGTGCCGGACGGCCGTCGACGGCTATGCTCCGGTGCGGCCAGTAGCCGCGGAGGACGAAGAGCCAGCTCGCCTCGGGCGCGTTCGTTTCGATCTCGACCCTCTCCGCGGTTTTCTCGATGATTCGGACTTTGCCCGCCGGGGCGGCGCCCAGTCCCGCCCTCCCGGTCTCGAGGACGACCTGACCGGGGTCGAGCCGTCCGATCGCGTTCAGAACCGGCAATCCCCCCGGTCTCTCCCTCCAGTTCGTCACGAGGCGCAAGTCCGGAAGAGCGGTCTCGTTCTCGTCCCAATCGTCGATTCGATCTCCGCCGAACCGGTGATAGCCCGGAAGCGGACTCTGATCGCGAAAGCGGATCCCCCAGCGAAGCGCGAGCGAGCCGAAGAACGCTTCGCCCCGTTGGTGGCGAGCAGCGAAGCGCGAGACCTGCCGCAGCGTTTCGAGGCGCGAGAGGTCACCGGCGTCGAAGTCGTAGTTGAAGACCGTGCCGTGGTCCCAGAGGGCGTGCGTGTGCTCGGACCAGGTGTGGCGCGGCAACTCGGTGTACATCGGGTCCCACTCAG
>DASUAD010000493.1:0-2750 GCA_035763965.1 Thermoanaerobaculia bacterium
GACCTTGTTGTGCATCATCGTCGTCTGGTACTCGAACATCTTCACGCCGCCGTCGAGGAGCTCGCCGTAGTGGAAACGCGACGCCATGCGCACCATCGGGATGTCGATGTGCGGCCCAGGGACGAGCACCCGGACGTCGACTCCTCGTTTGGCCGCCTCGACGAGACCGCGTCGGATCTGGCCGTCCGGCACGAAGTACGCGTTCTCGATCCAGATGCTCCTGCGCGCCGCCTGGATCGCCATGAAGTACAGGAGCTTCGCTTTCGAGCTCGAGTCGCTCCGCGACGAGGCGATCGCCTGCGCCAGAAGGGCACCCGCCGCGGGGATGGGCGGAAACTGCTCCTGTCCGTGAAGAACCTCCCCGGTCGTGTTGACCCAGTCCTCCATGAAGATCGCCTGGAGCTGGGCGACCACGGGCCCCGTGACCTTGACCACCGTGTCCCGCCACTCTTTGGGATTCCGCGCATCCCCCTTCCAGCGGTCGTCGACGCCGAGGCCGCCGGTGAAACCGATGCGTCCGTCCACAGTCAGGATCTTGCGGTGCGTTCGATTGCCGACCTTGTAGATCGAGTAGATGCGCAGCGGCTTGTACCAGCGCAGCTTCACCCCCGCGTTTTTCATGAGGTCTTCGAGTGGTCCGGGGTGCGAGCCCCAGTCGTCGAGGAGAACGCGGACGTCGACCCCTTCGCGCGCCTTGTCCGCCATCGCGCGCGCGAACTGCGCGGCAACGTCGCCCTCGTTGAAGATGAACATCTCCATGTTGACGCTCTCCCGGGCGCCGCGGATCGAATCGAGCATCGCCGGGAAGAACTCGTCTCCGTTCTGGAGGAGCACGGCGTCGTTGTACGGGATCATCTCGGTGCCGAGCACGTCGAGCGAGCGCCGGAACTCCGCGCTGTCGACGCCGTAGTCCGGCTTGTAGTTGAAGCTCGTCCGCTTGTCCCAGAAGAGATGCGAGCAGCCGGGCAGCGGCGCGACCGAGAGGACGAGGACGAGCAGGCGCAGCGCGCGGTGGAAGATGCGGCGCAATGTTTCAGCGGGTATATGTTTGCTTCATGCGACTCGTCGCGGCCCGGTCGCCTTTCTGGCCCGACGCCATGAAGAAAGCGTCACCTTAGTCGCGGTTCCGATGCGCAGACGCAAGCTTCGCGCACAGCGCAAGCCGCGAGTCTATCGAATCCCGGTCGAGTATTACCTCATCGCGCTCGCGGCCGCTTTCGCTCTTTCGGTCGCGATCTCGCTGCTCAATCGACCGAAGGAAGTTCTCTACGACGTTCCCCACGCGTTCGGCGTCCTTGACCCCGCCTTTCTCCCGTCGGCCCAGACGTTCGACCGCCCGTCCATGGTCGGCGGAAACCGCGTCACTCTCCTCGAGAACGGCGTCCAGATCCTTCCGGCGATGCTCGACGCGATCGCCGCGGCGCGCAGATCCGTGCACATGGAGATGTACATCTTCTGGAGCGACGCCGTCGGGATCCGCTTCCGCGACGCGCTCACCGAACGGGCCCGGTCGGGAGTGGAATGCCGTCTCCTGCTCGACGGGGTCGGATCGCCCAAGCACCTGAACCGGGGCGACGTGGAGATGCTCCGCAGCGCCGGCTGCCGGGTGGAGTTCTTCCGCCCGGTTCGTCCCTGGATGCTCGACGTCATCAACCGTCGGAGCCATCGGCGGATCCTCGTCGTGGACGGGCAGGTCGGCTTCACCGGCGGCGTCGGAATCGCGGAAGAGTGGGACGGAAACGCGGATGGTCCCGATCACTGGCGCGACACCGTCGCCCGAATCGAGGGACCGGCGGTCGCTCAGATCCAGTCGGCGTTTCAAGACAACTGGTCCGAGGTCACGGGCGACCTGCTCGTCGGAGACAAGTATTTCCCGGCGCTGGAGGCGGTCGGGAACGTCCGCGCGACGATCATTCCTTCGAATCCGCGTCCATCGAGCTCTTCGAGCCAGACGCTGTACTCCGTTGCGATCGCCGCGGCGGAGCATCGAATATCGATCGCCAATTCCTACTTCGTTCCGAACGACGCGTCCGTCGCCCTCCTCGTCGCCGCCGCCCGGCGAGGCGTCGATGTCCGCATCCTGGTGCCGGGACCGGTGAACGACATCCCGGCCACCAAAGCGAGCGGCCGCACGCGATTCGGTGACCTGCTTCGGGCGGGCGCGAAGATCTACGAGTATCAGCCGACGATGATGCACGCGAAAACGATGGTCGTCGACGACATCTTCGCGACGGTCGGCTCGACGAACTTCGACAACCGCTCTTTCCGCCTGAACGACGAAATCGACCTCGCGATGTACGACGAAGGCGTCGCGCGCCGGCTCGAGGAGATGTTCGAGAACGATCTGAAGCGGTCGCGGTCGTACACCTACGAACAATGGGCCCACCGCGGAGTCTGGGAGCGGTTCAGCGAATGGCTGTTGCTCCCGATCCGCTCCCAGCTGTAGGAGGTCAGGTCTCCACTTTGCCACTTGCTGCCCAAAGTGGCAGGACCGCTCTCGCCGCTGCCTCACCGAGGCGAGCCGTGAAGACCTGACCCCGCGAAGAACTTTTGCAATCCTCGTAACGAAAACTGCGGCGACATGACAATCTTCGTCAGTCGTCGGTCCGGGCTGACTTCGCAAGTCATTGAGCAAAAGCAGTTTTCTGTCTGAGGGAGCGGTGGCGGCCGCATTGCTATTCCCAGACGTCGAGGACCAAAACCTCAACCTCCTCCTTTCGCTCCCCGGGCGGCCCCACCCCGACCCGGGG
>DASUAD010000494.1:0-7224 GCA_035763965.1 Thermoanaerobaculia bacterium
TCGAACCATCGGATCGGGGCGATTTCCATGCCGCACAGCGCGCATTCCGAGCCGCGGTACCAGCCCTCGAGCCGGTCGCGGACGAGGCAACCGTCCGGGGCGGCCTCGATCTGCGCGAGACAGTCCTGCCCGCAGTCCGCTCTCTCCGGCCAGCGCGAGCAGGCCTCGAGGCGAAACTCCTTCTCGCCGCGCAGATCCGTCCACGCCGCATGGCCCGCGTCCACGCGGACGACTTCGGTCGTGCGCGTTTCGGGACAGGTGATCACCCGGTCACCCGCCATGCGGCGGCGCGCGAGAAGGTACACGACGATCGCCGGAATCCAGGAAAGTACGAATGCGACCGCGAGGATGAGAATGATCGTTCTCATGGCCTACCTCCCCGCCTAGGACTGTAGGCGGGTCCACTTGCGGGGACATGGTGCAAATGAATCAGAGGGCCCGTCCGCCGCGGGCGGCCTCTCAGATGCCGATGGCCGCGACGACGACGCCGGTCGCCGCGATCACGGCGCCCGCCGCAACGTCTCCATACCGGTCGAGCCACCGCGCGCGGAGCACTCGCGCGCCGGCCCGGGCGGGCAGGACGAGGAGAACCATGGTCCCGATCGTCGCGATCTCGTAGAGGAGCACGATGCCCGCCGTCGGGCCGGCGCCGAGCGGGGCGGCGGCGAAGAGAAGCGGAATGACGGCGACGCACGGGTCGGCGGAAAAGAGGAGAAAGAGCGACCACGCCGTCTTCTTCGACGCGTCGTGGACGTGATCGTAGTGCGCGTGCGAATGCCCGTGCAGCCGCCGCCCCGCGGCTCGCCGGAGACCCCAGACGGCGTACGCGAGCCCGAAGCCGACGAGGAGGATTCCCGCGACCGCCTCCATCCGCCGGCCAAGCGCTTCCATGACGCCGAGACCGAAGAGGAGGCCGCCCAGGCCGAGGAGAGCCGAGACCGTCACGTGGCCGAAGCCGCACGCGATCGTGATCCGCGCCGTTCGCGCCGCGGACCACCCCTGTGCGCGCGCGATGGCCGCGAACGGGATCCAGTGATCCGGTGCGAGCGTGTGGAGCGATCCAACGGTGACCGCTCCGACCGCGAGCGCTCCGAACAGGGACGAGGTCATGCCTTTTCCCTTCCCTGGAAACGCGCGGGGCGCTTCTCGAAGAATCCGTCCAGTCCCTCTGCAAAGTCCTTCCCGTCGGCGATGCGCGCGAGGCTCTCGAGCTCCCGGTCGAGGTGGAAGTCGAGCCGGTCGATTCCCGCCGCCTGGTTCAGGAGGTCCTTCGCGATACCCCACGCCTCCGTCGGACCCTCCGCGAGCCGGCGCGTGACTTCGGCGACCTCGCGGTCGAAGCTCTCGACCGGATGAACCGCGGTGATGAGTCCCACCTCCAGAGCGCGCGCTGCGTCGAGGCGAGGGTTCAAGAAGACGAGCTCCATGGCCCGGCGCAGGCCGACGAGCCTCGGCAGGAGGAAGGTCGAGCTCTCGGCGCCGGTCAGGCCCGTCCGCCCGTACGCCCACTCGAAAGTCGCGCGCTCGGAGGCGAAGACCAGATCGCACGCCATCGCGAGCCCGAACCCGCCGGCGGCCGCGATCCCGTCCACCGCGGCCACGAACGGCTTCGGTGCGCGGCGGATCTCGGAGATCGTGCTGTGCAGGTACTCCAGGATCTGTTTGAAGACCTCGCCATAGCCTTCCGGCGTCTCGCGGCTCGCGGGTTGGAGGTATCCGAGATCGGATGCTTTCCCCCCCGCGCGGATGTATTTCAGGTCGGCGCCGCTGCAGAAGATCCCGCCCGCGCCGCGCAGGACGACCGCGCGCACCTCCGTATCGCGGGCGCACTGGAGTCCGGCCTTTCGAAAGCGGCGCGCGGTCTCGACGTCGAGCGAGTTGAACCGCTCCGGGCGGTCGATCGTGATCGTGGCCACCGCGCCGTCGCGCTCGACCCGGATCGTTTCACGGTCGGACACGGTCACGCTCCCACCGCGCGTTCGAGCGCCGGGTGCTCCGACTCGAGCAGGATTCCGCCGCGCTCCGAGAGGTCCCACGGGCCGCGGAACGGTCCGATGCGAAAGGCACCGTTCACGAGCCGCACCGGGGACCCGGCCAGGATCTCGATTCCGTGCGAAAGGAGGCGCCCCCACGCCTTCCGGAGCATCCACTCCTGGTGCGCGAACGCGTAGGCGTGGAGGGTCTCGCGCGACTGCGCTCTCCGCGCGTCCTCGACGAGCGGCGAGACCGGGAATGCCCACGAGCGCAGCAGGGTGGGTCCCTCGTCGAGCGCCTCGGTGACGAGGTGGAAGGAGGCGCGCGTCTCCGGCTCGCCGGCGACGATCGCGTCTCGAACCGCGCGAAGGCCAACGTAGAGAGATCTTCCGTCCGGGCCGGTCTTTTCGAGATCGCTTCCGTGGACGTTGAAGATGCGCTCCGGAAAGGCGCGGAGCATGGGCGCCGTCAACACGTAGAGGTAGCTCGACAGGACGACCAGGTCGAGACGAAACGGGGCGAGGAGCCGCGCGGTCGCCGCATCGTACCGGGCGCGCACGACCCGGTTCGACAGCCGGGCCCGTTCCGCGCGGTGGTACGCGCGAACGGGATGAGAGATCCATCGGATGGCGTTCTCCTCGGCGAGGGCGCGTTCCGCGAAATCCTCTTCGCTCGTCAGGCAGCAGGCGATGCGAAACGCCCCCCGTCGGGAACGCTCGATGAGCTCTTCGAGCCCGGGCGCCCGCCGCGAGCAGAGAACGGCGACGGAGAGCGGACGTCCGAGGTTCAACATATCCGCGGGAGCGGCTCGCCTTCCGACTCGACGAGCAACCGCTTTCCGAATCCGGTGTCCAGGATGACCGAGCCCGGACGATCGGGAATGCAATAGCCGACGACCGCCGCCTCGCGTCCGAGGGGGTGCGAGCGCAGAGCCGCGACGACCCGCTCCGCCGAGCGCGCGCGGACTCCGATGACGGCCTTCCCTTCGTTGGCCACGTTCAGAGGATCGATGCCGAGGAGCTCTCCGGCCGCGCGCACGGGCGCGTGCACGGGAACCCGGGTTTCCTCGAGAACGATCGCGACCCGGCTCTTGGCCGCCATCTCGTGGAGCGAGCTCGCGAGTCCGCCGCGCGTCGGGTCTTTCATCGCGACGACGTCTTCGCCCCCCGCTTCGAGGGCCGCGCGGATCAGGGCGTTGATCGGCGCGACGTCCGAAGCGAGCTCGCCGTCGAGCGAGAGCCCGTGCCGGGCGGCCATCACCGCGAGGCCGTGGTCGCCGACGGCGCCCGTGACGATGACGACGTCGCCCTCGGAGAGCCCGCAATCGCGGACCGGGCGGTCGGTCAGGCCGACGCCCGTCGTGTTCAGAACGATTCCGTCGAGCTCCCCGCGGCCCATCACCTTCGTGTCCCCGGTGACGACCACCGCGCCCGCCTCCCGGCAGGTGGCGCGCATGGACTCCTGCACGCGCTCGAGGTCGGATCGGGCGAACCCTTCCTCGAGGATCACCGCGCAGGTGAGCGCGACGACCTCGGTCGCGCCCATCATCGACAGGTCGTTCACCGTGCCCGAAACCGCCAGCCGCCCGATGTCCCCGCCGGGGAAGAAGATCGGGTGAATCACGTGCGAGTCGGTGGTGACGACGAGCCAGCGGTCGCCGAGCCGCAGGGCCGCTCCGTCGTCCATTGCCGCGAGCCCGATGCCGTCGACCGGCTCCTCCGCGAAGCCGCGCAGGAACACGTCCTCGATCAGCGCGCGCATCGCGCGCCCGCCGGCGCCCTGCTTCATGACGATGCGCTCGTCTAAGAGCTGCCGCCGCGTGCTCACGCCAGCGCCTCGAAGTCCGGCCGCCCGCCGTACAGGTGCCAGATCTTGCACGTCCCCTCCGAAGAGACCATGCAGGCGCCGACCGGAGTGTCGGGGACGCACTCCTTTCCGAAGAGCCGGCAGTCGGAGGGAGACGCGATGCCCGCCATGATGTCGCCGCAGATGCAGCTGCCCGCGAGAGTCGGCGGCGCGTAGTCCCAGAGCGATGAGACGTCGATACGGAATCGGCGCCGCGCGTCGATCGCGCTCCAGGCGTCGGTCAGCCGGAGGTTGCCGTTGGGCACGTGCGCGATCCCGCGCCACCGGCCGCCGACGGGGCGGAAGACCTTCCAGAGCTTTTCCTGCGCGGCGAGGTTTCCCTCGCGGGTGACGCAGCGCGGGAACGCGTTGACGACCTCCGCGCGGCGGTCGCGGACGAGCTCGACCAGGCGGACCAGCCCGGCGAGGATGTCGAGCGGCTCGAAGCCCGCGACGACGACCGGTATTCCATGCCGTTCGACGAACGCCTCGAAGATCCCCCAGCCCGTGATCGTGGCGGCGTGTCCGGCCGCGAGGAAACCTTCGACACGCGTCTCCGGCATCTCCGCGACGATCTCCATGACCGGCGGGATGTACTTGTGGGCGGAGAGCACCGAGAAGTTCGCCGGGGTTCCGGCGAGAATCACGGCGGCGGTCGCGACGGCGGTCGTCTCGAATCCCGTCGCGAAGAAGACGACTTCCTCCGGCGCGAGACGGCGCGCGAGCTCGACCGCCTGGGCGGCGCTGTAAACGACGTGGACTTTCGCTCCCTCGGCCTGCGCGTCGGCGAGCGATCGCACGGTCCCGGGGACCTTGACCATGTCGCCGTAGGTCGCGATGTGAACGCCCTGCTTGGCGAGCGCGACGCCTTCGTCGACCTCGGGTATGTCGGTAATGCAAACGGGACAACCCGGGCCCATGATGACGTCGAGGCCTTTCGGAAAGTTCGCCCGCAGTCCGAACCGCGCGATCGCCTGCTCGTGGCTGCCGCACACGTGCATGACGGAGACGGGCGATCGTCCGATCTCCGCCGTGACGCGCGCGAGCGTTTCGACGAGCCGGCGACCCGTTGCCGGGTCGCGGAACTTCAGCTGCTGCGCGCCGGCGTCGGGCGAGATCATGGCTTCTCTCTCGCGGCCGACGCCGCCTCGATCTCGCCGCGGACGTCGGCGGCCATCAGGTCTTCCCGCGATGCGGTCGCGAGAAGCGTCTCGTAGAGCGAAAGCGTCTCGCCGATCTCGTCCGCCGGGATGCGGCGGATGGCGAACCCGACGTGGTTCAGGATGTAGTCGCCGGGACCGACCGGCTCGTCCACGACGTCCAGGCGGATTTCGCGTTGGACGCCCCAGAAGTCCACGACCGCGACGCCGTCCTCCACTCGCACCACCCGACCGGGGACTCCGAGACACATGTCAGCACCCCTCCCCGCGCGCGACGGCGTCGGCGACGAGCGCCTGTCCGAGCGCGATTCCTCCGTCGCCCGGCGGAATCTCGCCGTGCCGGTACACCCGGAATTCCGGCTCGAGGAGCGCGGCGGTCCGCTCCGCGAGCAGCGCGTTCTGGAAGCATCCTCCGGTCAGGACGACCGGCAGGCGTCCCGCCTGCGCCGCCGCGGCGCGGACGAGATCCTTCGTGGCGAGAGCGAGCGTGTTGTGGAATCGCCCCGAGATCGTGGACGCGGTCCGCCCGTCGGCGAGGTCCGCCAGGACGGCGCGCACCAGAGGCCTCAGGTCGAGGGTCGCGACGCCGTCGGGCTCGAGGTCGTACGGATAGACCCCCGCTTCTTCCGGATCGGCGACGAGGTTCCACGCGAGCGCGATCTGCCCTTCGTAGGTCGCGGCGCGGCGTCCGAGCACGAGCGCGCCGATCGCGTCGAAGTACCTCCCGACGCCGCGGGCGAGCGGCGCCGCGATCCGGCCCGCCGCCATCCGCCGGACGAGCGCGACCGTGTTCTCCGGGATCCCACGGAAGAGCGGGACCCTCTCGAGCGGCGGGGCGCCGTCGAACGCGTCGTCGACGAGCGCGAGCGCGATCCGCCACACTTCGCGGATCGCGAGGTCCCCTCCCGGAAGCGCGATCGGCCGGAACGTCCCGACCCGGTCGAAGCCCGAGAACCGCGCGACGAGGATCTCGCCCCCCCACGCCGTCCCGTCCGTCCCGTATCCGGTGCCGTCGTATGCGACGCCGATGACGGGACCCTCGAGCCCGTGCTCTCCCATCGCGCTCGCCACGTGCGCGTGATGGTGCTGCACGGCAACCTTCGTGTCCTCGGGACGCGAGTCCGCGTATCGGGTGGACAGGTACTCGGGGTGCAGGTCGTGCGCGATGACCTCGGGATCGACGGTGAGGAATTTCTCCATCCGGTGGATCGCCTCTTCGTAGGAACGGTAGCTCGGGAGGTTCTCGAGGTCGCCGATGTGCGGACCCAGGTATGCCGAGTCCCGCACACCGATGCAGAACGTGTTCTTCAGCTGCGCGCCGCACGCGAGGACCGGCCGGGCGAACCTGCGCGAAACCGCGACCGCCCGCGGGACGTAGCCGCGGGAGCGCCGCAGGACGGTCACGCGGCCCCCGATCATCCGGGCGATCGAATCGTCGGAGCGGGTGGCGATCTCGCGATCGTGCAGCAGGAACAGGTCGGCGATGCCGCCGAGCTTCTCGAGCGCCTCGCCGTTGCTCGACGCCATCGGCTCCTCCGAGACGTTGCCCGACGTCATCACGAGGGGTCCGCCGAACTCGGCGAGCAGCAGATGGTGGAGCGGCGTGTACGGGAGAAGGAGTCCGACGAGGGGATTCTCCGGGGCGATCTCCCGCGCCAGCGGCGCGTTCTCGAGCCGTTGCAGGAGGACGATCGGCGCCTCGATCGAAGTCAGCAGCCGTTGCTCGTCCTCGTCGATCCGCGCGACTCCGTGGGCAGCCCGGAGGCTCTCGACCATGACGGCGAACGGCTTCTCGTCCCGGTGCTTCCGGCGCCGCAGGCGCGCCACGGCCACCGGAGAAGCCGCGTCGCACGCGAGGTGAAAGCCTCCGAGTCCTTTGATCGCGACGATCAGGCCGTCGCGCAGAGCGCGCACCGCGGTTCCGATGGGATTTCCGTTTCCGAAGGTCTCCCCGGACGGCGTCGTGAGGACGAGAGACGGGCCGCATTCGGGACAGGCGTTCGGCTGCGCGTGAAACCGGCGGTCGGCGACCGACTCGTACTCGCGCCGGCAGGAGCCGCACATGGAGAACGGCATCATGGTGGTCGCCGGCCGGTCGTAGGGAACTCCCGTCGCGATCGTGAAGCGCGGACCGCAGTGCGTGCAGTTCGTGAACGGATAGCGGAAACGCGGGTTCGCCGGATCGAAGACTTCGGCGAGGCACTCGGAACAGGTCGCGAGGTCGGGAGGAATCGAGATCGACCGC
>DASUAD010000495.1:0-6656 GCA_035763965.1 Thermoanaerobaculia bacterium
CTCCTCGCCGAGGCGGCGGATTCGCGCAGCCCGGTCATGTTCGCGACCGTGGGATACGGGATCGGCAACCGGCACCTCGTCGACGGAAGGCGCCGGGATGCGGTCGCGCTCTTCCGGCGGGTGATCGCCGGGGGCTCGTGGGCGAGCTTCGGCTACATCGCCGCCGAGGCCGATCTCGCGCGGATGGGGCGAAACCCCGAATAGGATCCCAGGAATGAGAAAAGCAACGCTCCCGCTGTCGGCGCTCGTCATCGCGGTCCTGGTCGCCGCCGCGAACCCGCCGGACTCGCAGCCCGCGCGCACTCCGTTCTCCGGGGCCGGCCCGTGGCCGGCGATCCGCAAGGAACGGATCCGCGCCCTCCTCCCGGCGGCGATGCGGCGAGCCGGAGTCGACGCCTGGCTCCTCGTGTGCCGCGAGAACGACAACGACCCGCTCGCCGCGCACGTCGGCGGCGAGAACGCCGGTGCCCCCGCGGCGTTCTTCTTCTCGCTCGCTCCGGGTGGCGTCCGATCCGTCGCGCTGTCACCGGCGGGCGAGGCGACCGCGCTGAAAGACATGCGTCTGCACGACGAAGTCGTCGTGCTCGAGCGCGGCGGCTCCTTCTGGGACGAAGTCGCGAAGCAGGTACGCGCCGCGGACCCGAAGAAGATCGCCGTCAACTCCTCTCCGATGACCGTCGCCGACGGTCTCTCCCACACGCAGCGCGTCGCGCTCGAGAAGGCGCTCGGCGCCGAGCTCGCTTCGCGACTCGTCTCTTCCGAGGACCTGGTGGTCGAGTGGCTGTCGGTCAAGCTCCCTCAGGAGATCGACATCCTCCGCCGGGCCGCCGCGCTGACCGAGGCGCTGGAGATCGAGGCGTACCGCACGGTCGAGCCCGGCAGGACGCGCGACTCCGACGTCGCGCGATTCCTCAAGCGGCGCATGCGCGAGCTCGGGGTCGAGGATTCGTGGGCTCCCGACCAGAATCCGAACGTCAATTCGGGGCCGGACCGCGGCCACTCCCACGCGACGGATCGCGTCATCCGGCCGGGCGACTTCATTCAGACCGACTTCGGCGTCAAGGTGTGGGGCACGTGGTGCACCGACGTCCAGAGGTTCGCGTACGTGCTCGCGGCCGGAGAGAAGGCCCCCCCGTCGGACGCGCTTCGCAAGTGGGAGAACGCGAGAAAGGGGAGCCGCACGGCGCTCGCGGCGATGAAGCCGGGCGTGCGGGGCTACGACGTCGACAAAGCGCAGCGCGAGTGGATGAAACAGGCGGGCTCGGAATGGGTGATGTGGGGAACCGGCCATCCCGTCGGGTACTGGGCGCACGACGTCGGGCCGGCGCTCTCGGGCGCCCAGCGCGAGACTCCCCCCGCGGGAGCGACGCTGCGACTCCTCCGGCCCGGACAGACGTTCGCGTTCGACGGGTTCTTCAGCTGGGTTCTTCCGGGCGATGCCGGCGCCGCGAAGGCGACGAAGACGATTTCCGTCGAGGAAATGGCGGTCGTGACCGAACGCGGCGCGGAGTACCTGATCCCTCCGCAGGAAGACCTGATACTGATCCGTTCAGCGGGGAGGTAAGGGACGGAGCGGCCTTGCCGGGATCCCGGCGCCGCACAGATAGACCGGAAACTCTTTGACTCCGTCGAGGCCGATCAGCTTCTCGATGTAGGAATCCTGGATCGCCGCGGTCGTGAACGGACCGAGACCCCGCGACGTCGCGAGAAGGCAGAACGTCTGCGCGAGGTGACCCGCGTCGAGCCACACGACCCGGTACGCGTTCTCGACCCGGTACTTCCAGAGGGTTCGCTCGAAGACGGCGGTCATCACACACAGGAAAGCCGCCCGGCGGACCCAGCGCTGCCCCGAAGCGGCGCGAACGGCCGCGGCGCGAAGGTCTCCGGAACGAAGCCGCCTCAGGTCGTCTCCCGCCACGTCGTAGTGGTAGAGACCGGGCCGAAGTCCGCGCACGTTCCACGCGAGGACGTAGCACTCGATCGGGTGAAGAGAGCCTCCCGACGGGCTCGTCTTCACCGGCAGTCGCCCCATCGGGCCCCCGTCCTTCCAACCCGTGCGTCCCCAGGTGCCGCGGACGATCTCGGAGAGATCCTTCAACGCGATGGGAGCATCGCCGAATTCGCGGACGGTGCGCCGCGCGGCGAGGGCGTCGTCGAGTCGCGTCGGGTTCCGGGGCGTCGGTCGGTCGGGAAGCGCTCGCCGCGTCGCCCCGCGGCGACGGCGAAAGCGCGGCGGCGCAGGTTCCGTCGCGGCACGGGACCGAAGAACACGGGCGATCTCCGAAGGCACAGTGACGTATCGAACGTCGCGGGTCGCGGCGTGATACCAGGCGGAGGCGAAGTTTTCCTTCCAGGCCCGGATCCGGGAGAGGCGCCCGTGACCCTCCTTCCCGGGAACGAGAAAGCCGAGCCGGCGGAGCTTCCGAATCCCCGCCAGGACGGACGCCTCGTCGTAGTCGGAGAGAGCCTTTGCGGCCGACGCCGGCGACCGCGGAGCTCCAAAGAGATCGAGGAGCAGGATCGTCTCGACCGATACGGCGGTCCGGTCGCCCGTCCCGAGGTGCTCGACGAGAAGCTCCCATCCGCTCCAGCCGAGCAGGAGGTCGGGATTTCGGACGAGACGGCTCAAGAGGGTGAGCCGACTACTTCTTCTTCGCGGTCTTCTTCTTTTTCGGTTCGCAGTGGGGATCGGAAAACGGGAGATTCGCCGGGCGGGGCTTCTTCTTCGCGGTGACTTTCATCTTCTTCTTGGCCACGCGTCCTCCTTTCTCGCGGATTTCTCATCGTATACCCGAGGCGAGATAGAGATCCGAAGAGCTTCGAATGGTGGAGTAGGCCTGGATTTCGGCTGCCGCGTCGAGTGCCGCCGCAAGGAGGCGGTCCTGGCCGGGCGTACCGCTGACCGGAGTCGTGTCTTCCCGGATGAGCGCCCCGGTCGAGGAATCCAACGTCAGGAGCCGCCGGTCTCGAGTGACCGCGAAGATCCGGTCTCCCCTCCCGTTCCAGCGGGCATAGATGAACTCTCCCCCCTGCGGAAGCGCGTACAGCTGGCGGCCGGGACTCTTGTCCATGAGATGGAGAACGAGCTTTTCCCTGCGGTCCCCTTCAATGCACACGAACGAGGTCGCCGACGGAGAAGCCGTCGGCGCGCCGCAGGCTCGTGCTCCCAGCGAGCGAGCTCCGCTGCCGTCGGTTTCCATCCTCCAGACTTCACTCACTCCCTTCTCCGAGCGTACGAAGAGGAGCGTGCTCGAGCCGGCGAAGGAAGGCGCGGAGACATCCGCGCCGCCAGTCGACAGCCGGTGAGTCCCGCCCGCCTCGACCGGAACGAGAACGAGCTGCGGCGGGCCCGTCAGCGGCCGCGTCAACCCGACGACCCACTTCCCGTCGGGCGAGAACTTTCCCGGGTAACCGTCCCCGAGCCGCGTTGCGTCGCCTCCGTCGAGCGGGCGGACCCAGACTCCCATCGTCTTCTCCGTCGGGCCGCCGTCGTAGAAGAGCGCCAGCTTTCCGTCGGGCGAGATGTCGGTGACGAGGCTCCATCCGAGCCAGGAAAAGTCGTGCGGATCCTGCGCGGCGCGCCGCACCGTCAGGTCGACTCGTTCCTCCTTCGACGTCAAGAGCGAGCGGTCTCCGGACGCCGAAACGCTCTGGAGCGCGAAGAAATCCGGCAGGACGTAGCGCGGGCGGAGCTTCCCCGAAGGCGTGACCGTCCAGAGAGTGCTGCTGCCCTGCGCCGTCCCTCCCGACGCCGAGAACCAGATCTCTCCGGTTCTCGCGCTCCAGTCGAGCCCCTCGCATCGCTCGAACCTCGGTGTCAAGGCCCTCGAGCCGGAGCCGTCGATCGCGGCGACGTGCACTTCGCCTGCGCTGTCGAGCCGGAAGGGGTAGTGGACGAACGCGACCTGCTTCTCGTCCGGAGAGATTCGAGCAAACCAGATCCCTCCCGGAGTCCGGAAGAGCGTGCGCTGCAACGCGCCGTCGGCGCTTCGCAGCTCGAGGACGCGGTCCGCCCCGAGGTTGCGAACGACCACCAGGAAGCGTCCTCTCGGGGCGGCGTCCGCCCACCCGGCATTGTCCAGGATCCGGCGCGGCCTGCCGCCGAGCGCGGGCCACCACGCCAGCGTCCCGCTCTCGTTGATCGAGAGCCGCGAGGTCCCAACGAGCACGAGGACCTGCGACCCGTCCTCCGAATACGCCAGTGGGAACTGGACCTCGGACTCGAGCGGCCGATCGATCCCGGAAGATTCCGGAAGAGCCAGGTAGGAACGCACCGGGTTTCCTTCCCAGGACGCCGCATAGAGGATCGAGCCGTTCGGCGCGAAGAGGGCACGCGACACGACCCCGCGGCGGAACGTCAGGCGCCGGAACTCGGGCTGCGAGGGCGCGTTCACGCGCTTCGCCACGAAGAGCGCGCCGACGGCGCCGACGGCGAGCGCGATCGCCGCGACTGCGACGAACGGGAGGCCCCGGCGCCGCGGCTCGACCGCCCCGGCCGCGGCGAGGGTGCGGGAGCTCAGGTTCGCGGCGTGATCGCGAATCGTCTGGAGATCTCGCGCGAGATCTCGCGTCGAGGCGTAGCGCTCGCGTGGCGTCTTTGCGAGACACCTGTCGACGATCCATCGCAGTGGAGGCGGCACCGCCGGATTGATCTCGTCGACGGGCGGCGGGTCGTCGCGAAGGATCGCGGAGAACGTCTCGGCGGCGGAGGCCCGGCTGAACGCCGCGCGCCCGGTCAGGAGCTCGTAAAAGATGCACCCGAGCGAGAACTGGTCCGAGGCGGTCGTCGGGATCTCGCCCCGCGCCTGCTCCGGCGACATGTAGCCGAGAGTACCGACTGCCATTCCGGGAGAAGTGAGCCGTCCCGCGGCCGTCGGAGACTGCGTATCGTCGGTCGTTTTCGTGTGGAGAGCGGCGAGACCGAAGTCGAGGATCTTCACGCGCCCGTCCGACGTGACGAAAACGTTCGACGGTTTGAGGTCCCGATGAACGATGCCCGACTCGTGCGCGCGCGCGATGCCGTCGGCGAGTTGCGTGGCGAGGTCGAGGAAGCGCCGCAGCGGCATCGGCTCGCCGGAATGCATCGCCTCGATCGGCTCTCCGTCGATCAATTCCATCGCGAGGTAGTGAAGGGGAGCCGCGCGGCCGGGAACATTGGCCTGGCCCGCCTCGTACACGACGACGATGTTCGGATGGTTCAGCGAAGACGCGGCGCGGGCCTCCCTCTCGAAGCGGGACACGAGGTCGGGGTCTTCGGCGTCCTCCTCACGGAGGACTTTCAGCGCGACGTCGCGCCCGAGCCGTCCGTCCCGCGCGCGGTAGACCTCCCCCATGCCTCCGCGCCCGAGCGGAGCGACGATCTTGTACGGTCCGAAGGTCGTTCCGGGGGAAAGGATCACCGAAGCCTCTGCTCGAGCGACTTCGCGCGAGTGGCCGCGTGCGGGATTGCGCGCGCGGGGATTATATGTGCCGCACGCCGGTAACCCGGGGGAGCGCCGCGCGTATGACTGGAAGAGGAGACGATCCATGAAGCGGCAGCGGCTCTTTCGTGCGACGCGTTTGCTCGCCGGACTCTCGCTTCTCGTTCTGGTGGAAGGCTGCGCCTCGACGCCCGCCGCGGTGCCCGTCCAGGGCGCCCCGGCGGAGATTGCAGCGCTCGCCGGTCACTGGGAAGGGGAGTACTCGAGCGAGGCGACCGGAAGACTCGGTTCGATCGTGCTCGACTTGATCGCCGGCGAGGACCACGCGCACGGCGACGTGCTGATGATCCCGCGCGGATCGACCGATCCGTACCGCCCGGCCCGACGCCCGAATGGAGGTGGCCCCGGCCCGGCGGAAGCGACCCAGCTCCTGACGATCCGCTTCATCCGGGCCGAAGCCGGCAAGTTGAGCGGAACCCTCGACCCTTACTGGGACCCGGACTGCAACTGCGAGGTGACGACGAGGTTCGTCGGGCAGGTGCGAGGCGATACCGTCGAAGGGACGTTCACGTCCGAGCGGACCGCGGGCCGAGTCTTCGGAACCTGGAAAGCAACGCGCAAATAGGGGACAGACCCCTTTTCTCGAAGGGGGACAGACCCCGTTTTTCGGGAACCGGCGAGCCGCTCGCCGGTGCGGAACGCAGATCCCGAGCAAGCGAGCGCGACGGGATAACATTCGGTGCGTGGAAGCGGGCCCCGTCGAGAGGTACCTCGAGAACTGGAAAGGGGAGCAGGACGGCGCGGCGCTCTACGACGCCGTCGCCTCCTCCGAGTCGAACCCGAAGCTCGCGGAGATCTACAGGCGCCTGGCGGCCACCGAGCGGCGTCACGCGGAGGTCTGGGCAGACAAGCTCCGCCAGGCCGGCGTCGAAGCACCCCCCTTTCGACCCTCGACCCGAACGCGGGTGCTGTCCTGGTGCGCGAAGCGTTTCGGAACTCGTTTCGTGCTGCCGACCGTCGTCGGGCTCGAGCAGGCCGACCGCAACAAATACGACAACCAGCCCGAAGCGGTGGCCGCCGGGCTACCGGGTGACGAGCACTCGCACGCGCGGCTGCTGACCCAGATCCAGCGCTCTGGCGGCGGGATCGCGGGACAGGACGTCGCGCGGCTCGAGGGGCGTCACCGGACGACGGGCGGCAACGCCCTCCGGGCGGCGGTTCTGGGGGCCAACGACG
>DASUAD010000496.1:0-14241 GCA_035763965.1 Thermoanaerobaculia bacterium
CGCGCCTCCGAAGGGCGTTACTCGCCCCGGACGGCCGATCCCGACGTCGAAAAAGAGGAGTAGGAATGTCACACGATCTTGCTCTGCCCCTCATCATGGTCTTTTCCATCGGTTCGCTGTTCGTCGCCGGATACCTGATCTCCTGGGTGCTGAAGCGCGACACCGGGACGCCGGCGATGCGAGAAATCTCCAATGCCATCAAGGAGGGCGCCGAGGCATTCCTCCGCCGACAGAACACCACGATCATCCTCCTGGCCGCTCTCCTCGCGGCGCTCATCTTCGTGCTCTACGGCTTCGTTCGGGCGCACCACGACTTCGATCCGGTTCCGACCGCCTTGAGGCTCGCGTTCTGGACGACGCTCTCCTTCGTGCTCGGCGCCTCGTGTTCGGTGATCGCGGGGTACATCGGCATGTGGATCTCGATCCGTTCGAACATCCGGACGGCCTCGGCGGCCCGCACCTCTCTGAACGACGCCCTGCGAATCGCGCTGCGCGGGGGGGCCGTCTCGGGTCTCTTCGTCGTAGCGATGTCGCTCTTCGGCGTCGGCGGACTCTACTGGCTCGTCAGCCGTTTCACCGACGTCCCGCAGGCCCAGATCCCTCTCCTGATCGTCGGCTACGGGTTCGGCGCTTCGTTCGTCGCGCTCTTCGCCCAGCTGGGCGGCGGCATCTACACGAAGGCTGCCGACGTCGGCGCCGATCTGGTGGGAAAGGTCGAGGCCGGCATTCCGGAGGACGACCCGCGCAACCCGGCCGTGATCGCGGATCTCGTGGGGGACAACGTCGGAGACTGCGCGGGACGCGGCGCCGACCTCTTCGAGTCGACGGCCGCCGAGAACATCGGCGCCATGATTCTCGGCGCGACGCTCGCCGGCGCGTCGGAACGCGCGGGGATGGGATTCGCCGCCGGAATCGTCGGAGTCATGCTTTTCCCGCTCGTGGCGCGCGCCTTCGGGCTTCTCGCGTCGATCGTGGGAATCTTCTTCGTGCACACGCGCGAAGACCGCGATCCCATGCAGGCGTTGAACCGCGGCTACTACCTCACTGCTCTTCTCGCGATCGGCGGCTTCTTCATCACGACGCGCTGGTTGCTCGCGAACCCGTCGGCTCCCGACGCCTGGTGGAAGTTCTTCCTCTGTGGAATCATCGGCGTCCTCACCTCCGTCGCCTTCGTCTACATCACGCAGTACTACACGGAGTACAAGTACCGTCCGGTCCGCGAGATCGCGAATGCTTCTCAGACGGGCCCGGCGACGAACGTGATCGCCGGAGTCGCGGTCGGCTTCGAGTGCACTCTGCTTCCGGTGTTGGCGATCTCGCTCGCGATCCTCACATCCTTCAAGATCGGAGCGTGGGCGCTTCCGGGCGGTGGCCTCTTCGGAACGGCCGTCGCGACGATGGGGATGCTCGGAACGGCGGCCTACATCCTCGCCATGGACACATTCGGCCCGATCACCGACAACGCCGGCGGGATCGTCGAGATGTCACGCCAGCCCGAGGAGATCCGTCGCAAGACGGACCGTCTCGACGCGGTCGGCAACACGACGAAGGCCCTGACGAAGGGGTACGCGATCGGGTCGGCGGCGCTCGCCGCCTTTCTCCTGTTCTCGGCGTACCTGGACGAGCTCAAGAACTACGGGTCGCCGCTCGAGTCGGTGAACATCGCGAAGCCCGAAGTCTTCCTCGGTGGACTGCTCGGAGCGATGCTCGTCTTCTTCTTTTCGGGTCTCGCGATCCGGGCCGTCGGTAAGGCGGCCGGGGTCGTCATTCAGGACGTGCGCGACCAGTTCAAGGCGCGCCCCGGAATCATGCAGGGAACGGAGAAGCCCGACTACGGCCGGACCGTCGACATCGTCACCCGCGGCGCACTCCGGGCCATGATCGCGCCGGGCCTCGTTGCCGTCGGCATGCCCATCGCCGTGGGGCTGTTCTTCCGGCTCTTCCGCGTCGGCGCCGAGGCGGTCGCCGCCCTTCTCATGGTCGGCACGATCGCCGGGATCGTGGTCGCGACCTTTTTGAACAACTCCGGCGGCGCCTGGGACAACGCCAAGAAGTTCATCGAAACCGGCGCCCTCGGCGGGAAGGGTTCGCCGACGCACAAGGCTGCGGTCGTCGGCGATACGGTAGGGGACCCGTTCAAGGACACGGCGGGACCGTCCCTGCACGTCCTCATCAAGCTCCTTGCGACGATCACGCTCGTGCTCGCACCGCTGTTCATCTAACCGTCGCGCGCGCTTGCTCGGGATCTGGCTCCGCCACCGGCCCTTGGCTCGGTAAGTCGACCTCGACCGAGGGCCTGATCCTCGCTGCGCTCGCGCGTGGCGGACCGCGTCAGACGAATCGGCAGAGGATCTCGTTCGACAGCAGGAACCCGCGCTCGGTAAACCGGACGCGGCCGTCGTTCTCGCGCGAGAGCAGGCCGGCCTCGAACCACGCCCGGTAGTCGCCGGCCAGCAGCGCGTCTCCTTCGCTCTCGATCCACGCCTCGATCTCCCCGGCCGGGACTCCGTCCGACAGCCTCAGCCCGAGCACGATCCGCTCGCGCGCCGCTTCCGCCTCCCCGACCGGCTGGTCGAGCGCGAGCGGCCGCCTCCCCTCCGAGAGCGTCGTGACGTACGGCACTATGGCGGAGACGTTTGCGCGCCGCCGCCCGTCCCAAAGCTCGTGGGCCGAGACGCCGAGGCCGAGCGTCGGCGTCCGCGTCCAGTACTTCACGTTGTGCCGCGCCTCCCGTCCGGGCCGGGCCCAGTTCGAGATCTCGTAGTGGAGAAACCCGCGAGCGGCGAGGGACTCCCCCGCCTCGAGCCACGCATCCGCCTGCTCGTCGTCCGAGAGATACCGGCCGGGGTGTGCGCGGCGATCCTCCTCGATCGAACGGGACTTTTCCGTCTCCAGGAGATAGATCGAGAGGTGTTCGACGCCGGAGGCGCCGATTCCTTCGACGTTGCGGCGGAAGCTCGCCGCGCTCTGATCGGGGAGCCCCAGGATCAGATCTGCCGAAACCGAGAGTTCCGACTCGACGAGGCGATCGAGCGCGCGCCGGGCTCCGGCTGCGTCGTGGCGGCGGCCGACCGCGGCGAGCTCGGCGTCCTCCAGGGACTGCACGCCGAGCGACAGCCGATTCACGCCGGAGCTCTTCCAGGCATCGCACTTCCCGGCGGTGACGTCCTCCGGGTTTGCTTCCAGCGTGACCTCCGCAGCGTCCTCGAGGGCGAATCGCTTCCGCAGCTCCGAGACGAGGGCCGAGAGATCACCGGCGGGCACGAGCGACGGCGTGCCGCCGCCGATGTAGAGCGAGTCGAACTTGCGGCCGGACGTTTCGCTCGAGACGATTTCCGCCTCTCGCGCGAGCGCGGCGAGGTATTCCGTGCGGCCCGACTCGTCGGTCGTGACGACGAATGCGCAGTAGCCGCAGCGCGAGCGGCAGTACGGCAGGTGCACATAGAGTCCGGCGGCGTCTTCCGTCACGATCGCTCCACCCGGAACGCGGCCTCCGCCTCTCGAGCGAGCGCGCCGAACGGGAACACCTTGCCGAAGTTCCCCTCGCGAACCACGGGGGTGAGATCACGGCCCGACTCGTCGATCCAGCGGGCCGCGGCGAGCAGCAGCGAGGAGCGGTGCTCGTCCTCTTCGACCTCGACTGCCTGCTCTTCGAGCCGCGCGGCGGCGGCGGAATTTCCGGGTGGCTCTGCGGGCCCCATCGGGCGGGGCGGGATTGTGGAGAGACCCCTCCGTGCGGCCTCGGCGCGAAACCGGGCGAGCCCTTCCCGGACCGCTGCCGTCCAGTCGCAGTGGTGGATCTTTTCGAAGAAACGGTCCGCCGAGCCCGGATCGACCCGGGCTCGTGCCTCGACGAGGAGCCGGCGTTCGTCGCCTCCTCCCGACGCCGCGAGCGCGGCGGTGAACTGCGCGCCCGCCGAGATCACGCGGGTGAACCACTCGCCGAGAAACTCGCGCTCATCGGTCCATCCCGGCAGAACCGGAAGGACGGCGCCGGACGGAATCCCGTGAGCGAGGGGCGGCGCGAGCCGCCGCTCCCAATCCTCGTCGCCGGGTGCCCAGATGCACAGGGCGACGAGTGCACCGCGCGCAGCCTCCGGCAGTCCGGAGGGTTCCGGGTCGCACAGGTAGACTCCCCGCCCGCTCCGGAACGCGCCTTCTGCCGCCGCCTGGCAGGAGCCCCGGATCTCGTCGACGGGAGACCCCGGGCCGACGAGCACCGGGCCCGGCGGACACCGGGAGAACGCTCTCGCCCATGCGTCCGGGTCCCAGGGCCCCACGGAGACGCGCCCCGACGGCCGTCGCGCGACGAGACGCCGCTCGAGAGGATCGAACCGGAAGGCCGGGCCTCCGACCTCTCCCGAGCAGGGCGTCGCGTACGCCGCGACGCGCCGTCCGGCCACGTCCGACTCGACGCAGCGGACCACCGCGCCGGCGGACTCTTCGTACTCGATCACCGACGCCGCCGGAGCCGAACCCTGCCATATCGGGCGAGAAGGTCGATCTCGAAGTTGATCGGTTCACCCGGATGCTTCGCGCCGAGCGTGGTCCGGCGGCGTGTTTCGGGAATCACGGCCACGTCGAAGTCACGGGCCCGCCGCGACGCGACGGTCAGGCTCACTCCGTCGAGCGCGACCGAACCCTTGCGGACGACGAAACGCGACAGACCATGCGGAACCGAGAAGCGATAGACCCACGAGCCGTGCGCGTCGTCGATCGCGAGCAGTCGCGAGACGGCGTCGACGTGGCCGAGCACGAAGTGTCCCGACACCGTACCGCGCCACTCGAGCGCGCGTTCGAGGTTCACGGGGTCGCCGGCAACGAGATCGCCGAGCGTCGTCACGCCGAGGGTCTCCGCCGAGAGATCGGCGACGAGCCTGCGGCCGGTCTCGATCGCCGTGACGCACACCCCGGAGACGGCGATGCTCTCGCCGCGCCGAAAACCGCCGTAGCGCGGGGGCGGAGCGATGGTCAGCCGCGTGCCGCCTCCGCGGCGCCGTTCGAGTGCCCGGACGCGGCCCACGCCGGTCACGATCCCGGTGAACATGCGGGAGAGGTTACTTCGAACTCCGAACCCGCCCGGTGACGAGCCAATCCTCGCCGACCTGCTCGTGCTCGACGTCCCGGACGCGCCGTGCGCGGGAGAGCGGAAAGCCCGGTCCTCCGATGCCTCCCGGCGCGGATTCGCCGCCGAGGAGCTTCGGCGCCAGGAAGACCGCGACGCGGTCCACCAGACCGGCCCGGAAAAAGCGCCCGAGCGTGTCGGCGCCCCCCTCGACCATCAGGCTGGACACGCCCGCGCCGGCGAGCCGCTCGAGCAGCCGGGGGAGGCTGACGCCTCCCCCCGCACCCGGTACGCTCCAGACCTCGACGCCGCGCGCCGCGAGGCGACGGGCGCGGGCGTGGCGCTCCGGGAGGGTGGTGACCACGAGCGCCCCCCCGATCCCGCGGAACACCCGCGCGGTCGGGGGGACCCGGAGCCGGCCGTCCAGCACGATCCGGCGGTGTGGCCGGGATCGGGCGGTCCCGAGGCGGCGCGTCAGCAGCGGGTCGTCGGCCAGAACCGTCCCCGATCCGACGAGAACGGCGTCGTACTCCTCGCGCAGAAGAAGAGCGCGCCGCCGCGCTTCCGGTCCCGTGATCCAGCGGCTTTCACCCGAGGCGGAGGCGGTCTTTCCGTCCAGGCTCGCCGCCCATTTCGCGAGGACGAACGGGCGCCGCTGCCGGATCCAGAGGCGGAACTTCTCGTTCTGGGCCTCGGCCCGCCGGCGAAGTTCGCCGGCGGCCTCGTCGACCCGGATGCCCGCGCGCCGCAGGGCGCGAATCCCCCGGCCGGACACGAGCGGGTTGGGGTCTCGCGACGCGACGAAGACCCGCGCGACTCCCGACTCGACGATCCGCGGAGCGCACGGCGGCGTGCGCCCGAAGTGGACGCAGGGTTCGAGCGTCAGGTAGAGATCGGCGCCCCGCGCGAGGGCTCCGGCGCGGCGGAGCGCCGCGACCTCCGCGTGCGGGCCGCCCGCGCGCCGGTGCCACGCCTCGCCGACGACCCGCCGGCCGCGCGCGACGACCGCGCCGACCATGGGGTTCGGCGAGACGGTATAGCGGCCGCGCTCTGCGAGGTCGAGCGCGCGCGAAAGGAGATCTTCGCGTTCCGCGGTCAAGCCGGGGCGCTCTCCCGCACCTCTCCCGGCGCCGCGTCCTCGAGAAGCGCCCGGGCGTAGTCGGCGGGATCGAACGGGACGAGATCGTCGATTCCTTCGCCCACTCCGACGAACAGGACCGGCAGCGCGAGCTCGCGGTAGATCGCCAGGACGATGCCGCCGCGGGCGCTGCCGTCGAGCTTCGTGAGGACGACTCCCGTGGCGCCGGCCGATTCGACGAACCGCCGCGCCTGCGCGAGCCCGTTCATCCCGGTCGTCGCGTCGAGCACGAGGAGAACCTGATGCGGCGCCCCGGGAACTTCGCGAGCCGCGATCCGCCGCATCTTCGCGAGCTCCTCCATGAGGTTCTTCTTCGTGTGGAGCCGCCCCGCCGTATCGACGAGGAGCTTCTTCACGCCCCGGGCCTTCGCCGCCGCGAGCGCGTCGAAGAGAACGGCGGAGGGGTCCGCTCCCTCCTTGTGGCGGACGACCGGGACGCCCAATCGGCCGGCCCAGATCTCGAGCTGCTCGATCGCTCCGGCACGGAAGGTGTCGGCGGCCGCGAGAAGCACGGACCGGCCCGCCTCGACTTCGCGCGCCGCGAGCTTCGCGGTGGTCGTCGTCTTGCCCGACCCGTTGACGCCGACGAGGAAGACGACCTCGAGGGGGACGTCGCCAGCCGCCTCGGAGCGGGGCGCGCGGGCGAGAACGGCCTCGATCTCCGCGGTCAGCAGCCGCCGCAGCTCCTCGAGGTCCGCCTGCTGCGAGGAACCCGCCTTCTTCCGGACGGCGTCGGTCAGGGCCGCCGCGGTCTCCGCACCCACGTCCGCCTCGAGCAGCGTCTCCTCCAGGGATTCGAGGACGGACTCGTCGAAGCCGAGTCCCTTCTTCACCGCGTCGCCGAGCTTCTCCAGGATCTCGGTGTGGGTCATGAACAGCCCGCGCCGGACTTTCGAGAAGAAACCGGAACGTCGGGGCTCGCCGGGATTCCCGCTCATTCGCTCGATTCTATTGGTGAGAGGGAGCCGCGGTTCGCGGTCCCCCGGGATTCACCGGCTCTAAGACCGGGGTCCGTCTTCGGGCCGGGATCCTTCCAGCAGCAGCCGCGCCTTCGCACCCGTTTCGCCGGTGGGGTCGAGCTCGATCGTGCGCTCGAGGTATCTCCGGCCGAGCGCCGACTTCTTCAGGGTGACGAGCGCGAGGCCGAGCCGCAGGTTCGCCTCCGCGTTCTTCGGATCGATCCGGACCGCCTCGAGATAGTCCTCGGCGGCCTGTTCCATCGCCCCGCGGGATTCGCGCGCGATTCCGCGACCGATCAGAGCGGAAGACGACTTGGGATCGCGCGACAGTGCGGTCGAGAAAGCCTCCTCGGCGCCGGCGAAATCCCTCTGGCGCTGCTTCAGCCGTCCGCGGTTGATCGCGGCGTCGAGCCGATCCTCGGGCGCAGGCGAGGCCTCCGCCTTGGCGAAGTCTCCCTCGGCCTCCTTGAAGCGACCGAGCTCGACACCGGCAGTCCCGCGGTGGATCCGGTAGAGAGCTTTTTCCGGGTCGAGGTCGACGGCGCGATCGAAACAGGAGTAGGCCTCCTTGAACCTTCCCTGCAGGAGGATGGACACGCCGAGACCGTCGTGGACCTCGGGATTTTTCGAGTCGTGCGGCAGGACTTCACGGAACGCGCGCTCGGCCTCGACGGCACGGCCGTCGCGCAGGAGCACCGCGGCCATTCGCTCGTTCAGGATCACTTCCGCGGAGCTCGTCTTCTTGGCGGTCGAGCATGCGGTGACGGTCAGGAGGAGGGCCGTCAGCGCGCCGGCCAGACCGCGCGGGGAGGCTCTCAACTCGCTTCGGCGCGCCGGATTGGCACCGGCGCCTCCGTCGGCGGTTCCTCCCGCGCGATCGGAACGAGCTCTCCCTTCTCGTAGGAGTGGATCAGGGCCTCGACGACGTCTGGATCGAAGCGGTTGCCCGCGAGGTCGCGCAGGCGCTGGAACACGAAGCGGATGTCCATCGCGCGCTGATAGGGACGGGTCGTCGTCATCGCGTCGAAGGTATCCGCCACGGAGACGATGCGAGCCTGGAGCGGGATGTCCTTTCCGGCAAGGCCGTCCGGATAGCCGCCCCCCTCCCACCTCTCGTGGTGGTGCTTCATGCCCGGAATGACGTCGGTGAGCTGCGGGATCGCCGACATGATCGCAGCGCCCTTGACCGGATGGCTCTTCATGATCTCGAACTCTTCCTCGGTCAGCGCCGTCGGCTTGCGGAGGATCCGGTCGTCGATTCCGATCTTTCCGACGTCGTGGAGGAGCGCCGAAAGACGCACGCGCCGCACGTCCTCCGGGGACAGGCCCATCTCTTTCGCGACCTGCGACGAGTAGCGCGCGACCCGCTCGGAGTGGCCGCGGGTGTAGGGATCTTTCGCGTCGATCGCGGCGGCCAGGGCGCGGATCGAGTTGATGAAAAGTTCCTGGTTTTCGCGGGCCGCACGTTTCAGGTTGTCCACGGCACTGCTGATCGACTCGCTCATCCGGTTGAAGTTCTCCGACAGGTCCGCGAGCTCCGCCGTTCCCGCCACTTTGACGCGCGTGCCGTACTGACCCTCGCTGACCGCGCGCGTGGATTCGGCGAGCTGCGAAATCGGCCGCGAGAGGCGCCGCGCGAAGACGACGCCGAGCAGCAGGGCGCCGAGCAGCGCCGTGGCGCTCCACAGCACGGTGTCGCGGACCATCCGGTCGACCGAAGCGAAGGCGGCGTCGCGGTCGCGCTCCAGCAGAACCGCCCACGGGGGCTGGCCGACGGGGGCAATCGAGGCCAGGATGACCTGACCCGCCTGCTTCTCGGAGCGCGTCACGCGCGCCGGGAATCTCTGGAAGTCCGCGACCAGCGAGGACGGATGGCGCTGATCCCCCCCGCCCGCGCGGAGCGGAAAGAGGACCCGCCCCTGCGGATCGACGAGCGTTGCCCGCACGTCGCGGCGAGCCTCGTCGGCGAACTCCCGGCGGATCGGCTCCCAGGAAACGAGCGCTTCCACCACGCCGACCAGGCCGTCCTCGTCGGTGACGGGCACCGCGAGAACGGAGACGGCGCCGAGGGGCGCGGCCTCGAACGGATCGCCCGAATAGGAAGCGCCGTCGCGAGCGGACTCGAACGCTCGGCGCAACTCGAACTCGACCTGGGCGGGAAGGGTCGGCGGTCCCGCGAAGCTGCCGACGCCCTTCGGGTTCACTCCACGCAGTGCGAGCAGGGGCGTGTCGCCGCGGAGCGCCGCCCTCAGGATCTCGGGGCCGTTCTGCGACGTGAAGGGGTTCTCCCCCGTCAGCTCGCGGGCGAGGCGCACCGCGTTGGCGGCATTGGAGACCGCGTCGCTCGCCGAGGAGTGGTAGGCCGCGATCCGGTCGGCGAGAGCCGCGGAGGAGCGCGTCAGGTATTTCTCCTCGAGAGTCTCGAGGGCCCGGCGGTTGCGCCGGATCAGGGCCGCGTCGGAGATCAAGAGGGGAACGAGGGACGCGAGGATGAGCGCTCCCGACAGGAGAACGAAGAGGCGGAGCCGCCGCCGGACGGGCTGCTTTTTCAAGGCTTGCGGCATTATAAGTCCGACCTACGTCGGACTCGACCCGAAGCCCGCGCCCCCGGGAACCTCACCCCCTCCTCCGGTTTCCGAGGAAACGGGAGGACGAGTCCATGTTCGAGGGGACGCTTTCCCGGTCACGCGAGGGCCCGCGAAGCAGCCGCGCGATCTCTCTGCCCGCCGCGATCGGGCTGCACGCGGTCGCGCTGGCGGCAGTCGTGGGCGCCTCGGTCTGGTTCACGGAAGAACCTCCCGAACCGGCGGCTCCCGTCATCTTCCACGCTCCCGGCCACCCGCCGGCCCCGCCTCCCGGACGATCAACGGCCTCGGAGATCGGCCGGCGTCGTCCAAACGAGCGACCAAGATCACCGTCGCGTTCCGCCTCCACTGAGGCGGAAGAGAGGGTCAGGCGATCCTGACCCGTTCGGCCGCGTCGAGCCACGCGTCGAGCGGGATCGTTTCGTCCACTCGCGCCCGCCCGATCGCCTCGAGGACGACGCCGGCGAGTCCGAGCGACGTCGCCTTCTTGTCGCGCGCCAGCAGCGGCGCGAGCGTTTCGCGATGGCGCTCGGGCTCGGGAAAGGGGCCGAGCCGGGCGAGGACGGCGCGAAGCCGCTCTTGCTCCCCGGACGAAAGGCCCGCGCGTTCGCGCGAGATCGCGAGCGCGGCCGCGATGCCCCACGCGACGGCCTCGCCGTGCCGCAGCGCGCGGTACCCCCCTGCCGCCTCGAACGCGTGCCCGAGCGTGTGCCCGAAGTTCAGGATCCGCCGCGGACCGTGCTCGAAGGGATCGGACGAGACGATCTGCGCTTTGACCCGGACGGCGCCCGCGACGAGTTCGGAGAGTGCGTCGGCGTCGCGCGCGAGGATGTCCGGCAGCCGCGACTCCGCGCGTTCGGAAAGGACCGCGTCCGCGATCCACGCCCCCTTGAACGCCTCGACGAGACCGCTGCGGTAGTCGCGGTCGGAAAGCGTCGCCGCGGCCGACGGATCGACGAGGATCGCCCGCGGAGAGTGAAACGCGCCGATGAGATTCTTCCCGAGCGGATGGTCGACGCCGGTCTTTCCGCCGATCGCCGCGTCGGCCATCCCGGCGACCGTCGTCGGCACCGCGTTCCACGCGATTCCCCTCAGCACGATCGCGGCGGCGAATCCAACGACGTCGGTGACGACGCCTCCGCCGACTGCGACGAACGCGTCGTCGCGCCTCACGCCCGCCTCGATCGCGCGATCGGTGATCCGGCGGACCGCGTCGAGCGTCTTCGTCTCTTCGGATTCGTCCATCGCGAAGTCGAGGATCGTTCCCGGCGAGAGGGCGTCACGGATCCGGCCGGCGACGGCTGCGGCGTTGCGCGACGAAACGAGGAGCCAGCGGCCGGACGGCGACACGAGGAACCGTCGCGGATCGTCGAGCACTCCGGGCCCGACCCAGGCGACGCTTTCCGTCGCGCCGGATCGGATCGCGATCCGCTCGACGGTCACGAGTCGACGGGATGGACGGGGACGATGCCGAGCTCGTCGAGCTGCGCCGGCTCGACCACCGATGGAGATCCGGTCATGAGGTCGCTGCCGGACGTCGTTTTCGGGAAAGCGATGACGTCGCGCAGCGAAGGCGCGCCCGCGGCGATCATGCAGATCCGGTCGAGGCCGAGCGCGATCCCGCCGTGCGGGGGCGCGCCGAACTTGAGCGCTTCGAGGAGAAAACCGAATCGCTCCCGCCCTTCCGCCTCCCCGATGCCGAGCGCCCGGAAGACCCGCTCCTGCACGTCGGCGCGGTGGATGCGGATCGAGCCGGAGCCCAGCTCCTCGCCGTCCATGACGACGTCGTACGCGCGCGCCCGCGCGCGGCCGGGGTCCGACTCGAGGAGCGGGAGGTCCTCGTCGCGCGGCGACGTGAACGGGTGATTCATGGGGAACCACCCGCCGGTCTTCTCATCGCGGCCGAAGAGGGGGAAGTCGGTCACCCAGCAGAAGGCGTGCTTCGAGAGATCGACGGTCCCCGTCTCCCGTGCCGCCGCCGCGCGAAGCGCGGCGAGCGCCGCCGACGCGACCGGGGCACGGTCCGCGACGGCGAGCAGGAGGTCCCCGTCGGCGATCTCCGCTGCGGAAAGCACCCTCTCGAGCCCGGCGTCGGAGAGCGCTTTCTTCGCGGGAGAGCTCGTGTCCCCGCCCGCCCGCTTCGCCCAGACGAGTCCCGAGGCGCCCTGCGAGCGCGCAAGCTCGGTCCACTCGTCGAGCTTCCTGCGGGAAAACGCCGCACCCCCGGGGACCCGGAGCCCGCGAACCGCGCCCTCTCCCGCAAGCGCCTTTTCGAAGGGCGCGAAGCCGGACCCGGATACGGCCGTGCCGAGGTCGACGAGCGGCAGGCCGTAGCGCAGGTCGGGACGGTCGGTGCCGTAGCGCTCCATCGCATCCGCGTAGGTCAGCCGCGAAAAAGGCGTCGGGACATCGATGCCGGCGGCGCCGAACGCGGCCGCGAGCACCGACTCGACGACCCGGAACACGTCGTCCTCGGTCGCGAAGGACATCTCGAGGTCGATCTGCGTGAACTCGGGCTGCCGGTCGGCGCGGAGGTCCTCGTCGCGGAAGCAGCGTGCGATCTGGAAATAACGCTCGAAGCCGGAGACCATCAGGATCTGCTTGAAGAGCTGCGGCGACTGCGGGAGCGCGTAGAACTTGCCGCGGTGGACGCGCGAAGGCACGAGGTAGTCGCGGGCCCCTTCCGGCGTGGACTTCGTGAGCATCGGGGTCTCCACCTCGAGGAAGCCCTGCTCGTGCAGCGTCTTCCTCACCCGGAAGGCGATCTCGTCGCGGAGGATGAAGTTCGCGAGCATCGAAGGACGGCGCAGGTCGACGTACCGATACTGGAGCCGCAGCTCTTCGGTCGCGTTCGTGCGATCCTCCGGGAGGAAGGGCGGCGTTTCTGCGTGCGCGAGAAAGTCGATGCGCGTCGCCACGACCTCCACCTCTCCGGTCGGTATCTCGCGGTTCACCTGGTCCCTGCCGCGCCGCGCGACCTCGCCCTCGATCTCGACGACGTCCTCGGCGCGCGCCTCGGCCGCCCGCGCGACCGCTTCGGCGCCCGAGCGGGCGCGCTCGAACAGGACCTGCACGATCCCGGTGCGGTCGCGCACGTTCAGGAAGATGAGCTCCCCCAGGTCACGGCGCCGCCCGACCCAGCCGCGCAGGACGACCTTCCGCCCCGCGTCGGCCGCGGTCAGGACTCCGGCGGCCTGTCGCTCGCCTCCCTTCATCGTTCCCTCGCCGCGCCGAGCCGCTCGACGAGCTCGGAACGCGGAAACGTGTCCTGGTCTCCCGTCGCGAGCCGCTTGACCGTCACGCTCCCGGCGGCGCGCTCCCGCTCTCCGACGAAGACGGCAAGCATCGAGTCGCGATCGTAACCGCGGGCCTCGGCCTCTTCGAAGAGGCTCGCCGCACGCGCCATTCCCTTCTTGATCCCGCGCGCGGCGAGGTCCACCTCGACGCAGCCTCCGGGCAGCGCCGCTCGGATCTCGCGCGCGATCCGGGAGGCGTCCGGGACGTCGTCGGCTCCCTGAGGGAGCACGACCACGCAGGGACGACGGGGCGCGGCGAGCGGCGCGACCTGGAGCAGTCGGTCCTCTCCGATCGCGAACCCGATCGCGGCGAGAGACGGACCCCCGAGCGACTCCACGAGGCCGTCGTATCGGCCGCCGCCCAGGATCGCGTCCTGCGCGCCGAGATCCTGCGACACCACCTCGAAGACCGTCCGCGTGTAGTAGTCGAGGCCGCGGACGAGCGACGGCTCGTCGCGGAACGGGATCCCGGCTTTCGCGAGCAGATCCCGAACGGCGTCGTGGTGGCGCCGCGATTCCGAGTCCAGAAAGTCGAGGGTGCGCGGTGAACCCTCGAGCGCCGCGCGCACGTCCGGATCCTTCGAGTCGAAGAGCCGGAGGGGGTTGTCGGCGAGCTTTCGCAAGTCGTCCTCCCCGAACGAGCCGGCGCGGGGCGCGACGTGCGCCCGCACGGCGTCGCCGAACGCCGCCCGGTTCTGTGCCGTGCCGACGGAGTTCAGCGAAACCGAGAGCGCACGGAAGCCGAGCCTTTCGAGGAACGCAAAGAGCATCTCGAGGACCTCCGCCTCTCCGGCGGGGGCAGCGACGCCGAAGAGCTCGACTCCGATCTGCGAGAACTCCCGGTAACGGCCGGCCTGCGGCCGCTCGTACCGGAACTGAGGCCCGAGGTAGTACAGGCGCAGCGGCATCGGCCCGGAGGCGAACCCGTTCTCGATGACCGCGCGGACGACTCCGGCGGTGTTCTCGGGGCGCATCGTCACCGATCGGCCTTTCCGGTCGGTGAAGGTGTACATCTCCTTGTGAACGATGTCGGTGGTCTCCCCGACCGATCGCGCGAAGAGTGCGGTTTCCTCGAGCACCGGAGTGCGGATTTCGGCGAACCCGTAGCGCTCGAAAACCCGGCGGACCGATCCCTCCAGCGCCTGCCAGACGGCGCTTTGATCGGGCAGAATGTCCCGGGTTCCCTTGACGGCGCGAT
>DASUAD010000497.1:0-3288 GCA_035763965.1 Thermoanaerobaculia bacterium
ACTTGAACAAGAAGGCCGCCGCGAAGGAGCACCTCGAGAAATATCTCGAGCTCGACCCGAACGGTTCGGAAGCGTCGACCGCGAAGGAGCTGCTGCCGCTGCTCAAGTGAGCGGCCGGCTTCTCGCTCTTCGGCCCTCGGGGTTCGGCGGGCGCCACGCGTCCGCCGATTCCTCTTAGATCGGGACCCGGTCTCTCTCCCGCCTGGGTCCGGTCCGGGCGCGAGCCGGCGCGGGCGCCGGCGGGTTCAGCAGGCGGTGCACCCACTTCAGCAGGAAGTCGAAGTAGTCGTCGCGGCGACTGCCGGGAGGCCGTCGATTTTCTGTCTGCAGCATGTCGGTTTTCCTGAGCAAGTTGATCGCCAGGGACGCCGTTAGAGGGAACTGGCTGTGCGGGAGAGACTTGCGCGGAACGGGCACCCTCTCCGACTGACCGGAATCGGCGTTTCCGCTTCCGCGGGCATCGACATTTTCTGCCACAATCGGCGGCGTGGGCCGCAAGGGCGCCTTCAAGGACCGACCGCTCTGGCGCCGTCTCCAGACGATCCACCACGAGATCAAGGAAAGCCGCTACCCCAACGCGACGAGCCTCGCCGGCTCGCTCGACGTGTCCACGAAGACCGTCCAGCGGGATCTCGACTACCTGCGCAACGAGCTCGCCGCGCCGATCGAGTTCGACCGCGAGCACAACGGCTATTTCTACTCGCGAGCCGACTACGTGCTTCCGTTCCTCCCGGTCGACGGCCGCGACCTCTTCTCGATCGGAGTCGCCGCGCAGGTTCTCTCGCTCTTCGGAGGGACGCCGCTCGGGCGGGACCTCAAGAGCTGCTACGAGCGGCTGGCCGAACTCATGCCGCCCGCCGTCCGGCTCCGGCCGGAAATCGTGATGGAGAAGCTCGCCCTGCGAGCCGCTGCGTTCCGTCCCGTGCGGGAGGAAACCTGGCAGGCGGTCTCCGACTCGCTTCAGAAGGGCGTCGCCCTTTCGGTCCGATACCATCGGCCGGGTGAGGAGCCCGGCGACGCCCGGACGGTCAAGCCGTACTCGCTCGTTCTGTTCGGACGCGACTGGATGGTGCTCGCACTCGACGACACGGATGGGAGGGTCAAGAACTTCTACCTCGCGCGAATGGAAGATGCCCGGCCGACGTCTCGACGCTACGCGATCCCGAGGGACTTCGACCCCGAAGCGTTCTTTCGGAACACGTTCGGCATCTTCGTCGGCGGCTCGAAGCCGTTCCGGTTCCGCGTGCGCTTCTCCTCGGAGATCTCCGAGGAAGTGCGCGAGCTGAAGTTCCATCCGAAACAGAAGCTCGAGCGCGGACCGGCCGGCGAGGCGATTCTCGAGCTTCCCGCGGAGTCGTTGAAGGAAGCCCGCCGGTTCGTTCTCGGTTACGGGAAAGACGCGGTCGCGCTCTCTCCACCGGAGCTGGTCGAAGAGATGCGACGAGAAACCGAACTTCTGCGGAAGGCTTATGAAAAGAGTCCCGGGTCCCGGGTCCCGAGTTCCGGGTAGGGGTTTCGCACTTCTCGCCGCGCTGATCGCGACGGCGTGCGGGTCGGCGGGAGGTCTCTCGCCCGTCGCATATCCTGACCCCGCGGCGCCCTGTCCCGCGGGAAAGACGGGTTGGAAGCTCGAGGTCCTCGACCGGCGCGCGACGCGGGAGCGCTCCGAAGCGGTCGTCTCCCTGATCGGCGAGTCGATCCGACGCTCGTTCCCCGGCTGCAAGTGGGATTCGGACGCGGGTCCGGAAGCGGGCGTCGTGCAGATCGAGGTTCACCGGTTCGCCTCGAAGCTCGCGGAGAGCGCCTGGGATGCCGCGGTCGAATGGACGGTCACCGCGAGCGATGCGGCGGGCGCCACGCTCACGCAGTTCGACGCGGACGAGGAGGTGACGCGTCCGGATTACCGCGGGTTGAACAACGAAAAGGAATCGCTGCGCGAGGTCTTCGATCGCGCTCTGCGGCGCACGCTCGCCGGCCTCCGGGTCGTCTCCTCGGCGGGAACAGGTCGTCCCCCCGGGAGGACGGGGTATGCGCACTCCGAATCGGAAAACGGCCCGGGGACGCACCCGAACTCTCTGAATCGACGGGGTTTCGAAGGCTTGACCGGATGCGCGTCGCGATCGCGGAGCGTGGAACGTTTCTCGCACCCAATCCTGCCGGAGGCTTTATGAAGACATCTCGGATGGTCGTTTTCGCGGCCGCGCTTCTCGCGGCCCTTCCGCTCACTGCGGCGACGGGAAGCGGCTCCAATCAGCCGTTCGAGCTCTCGTCCATGCTTTCGGGCACGTGGCAGGGGTCCACTCCGGGCAACGAGCTCCTGCTCCAGATCCGTTCGGCGACGACGGATCCGAGCCACCTCTATGACCTCTATCTGCAGGTCAGCGGCAAGTACCAGGGCCGGAATGTCCGGCAGCAGGGATTGATCCGGCTCGAGACGCAGGGCAAATCGGTCTACTTCGGGTACATCCCGCACTTCGATCCGACGGTCTCGGCGCTCTCGACGAACGTCGCGCGGTTCACCGACGAGGAGGCGAACGCCGCCTGCGGCCTCGTGATGGATCCGAAGGGCGACGGTTTCGGGGGCGAGACGGTCGGCTCGACCTGTGCACGCGCGGTTCGCGGAGCGATCGGCAAGTGGACGATCGAGGTCGAGCCCGGCTCGATCCGGGTCCGCGACACGAAGTCGGGCGAGACCCTGCGGTTCAAGAAAAGCGGGAAATGAGCCTCTCTCACCCTCTCCCCGCGCGGCGGGGAGAGGGAACCCGAGGTCTATTCCGGCGGAAACAGGCTCCCGATCGTCGGCGGCGGCTCGGCCTTCGCCGACGGCGGAGAGGGTGACTTCGCGATCGCCTTCTCCGCGTCCTCTTTCGGCAGAAACTTCCCGACGATCTCCTTCACGAACCGGGAGAAGTCTCCCTTCAGGATCCAGCGCAGCACGCCGGGCTCTTCGCGCGAGAGCGCACGAAGGGTGCGGCCGCGGTGGCGTCCGAAGTTGATCGTCGGCTCGCCGTTGACGAGGCGGATGCGTCCCTCCGGATCGATGTCCTGGTCGATGCCGGCACAGAAGAGTTCGTGGAGCTCGGCGACGGACCGCGGAAGGTCGGCGTAGCGATCCAGCTGCCCCACGAGGACACGCAGCGTCATCCGAGCGTCCGCAAGCGCGCCGTGGGCTCCGTCGTGGTTCGTTTCGCAGTAGAACCGGGCTGCGGCCGACAGGTTGCGCGGCTCGCGGGCGAAGAAGATCCGCTGGCCATCGATGAGCCTCCGGCTCGTGACCTCGAAGGGGAC
>DASUAD010000498.1:0-4777 GCA_035763965.1 Thermoanaerobaculia bacterium
CCGCCGCGACCACGACGAGCCACGCAACGCCGAGGGCGACGCGCAGGCCGGTGAGCACCCGAGGGAGCGCGGCGGGGAAGATCACGCGCGAAAAGAGCGCCGGCGCGGAGAGACCGAAGTTGCGGCCCGCGTTCAAATACATCGAGGGGACGTTCCGGACGCCGTTCATTGCGGCAACGACGATCGGGAAGAACGAGGCGAGAAAAATGAGAAAGATCGCCGCGGAATCGGTCACGCCGAAGAGCACGATGGCGACCGGGATCCACGCGAGCGGGCTGATGGGTCGGAGAAACTGGATGACGGGATTCACGGCGCGGGCCGCCGATGTGTACCAGCCGAGCGCGATCCCCACGGGTATGCCGAGAACGAGGGCGAACGAATAGCCGACCGCGACGCGCAGGAGGGAGTCGCGCACGTAGGATAGGAGGACCCCTTTTCGGGCGAGCTCGCCGATGCCGCGCAGGACCGCGAGGGGGGAAGGGAAGACGTCGGAGTGCGAGAGCCGGACAGCGAAATGCCAGAGCGCGATGAGCGCCGCAGCCGTCAGGGTCGGCAGGAGAATCGCTTCGGCGATCCCGCCCTTCTTCTCGGGCGGTGGGGCGCCTTCGTCCCGTTTCCCGTTTCCCGTTTCCCGTTTCCCGTTCATATCTTGTGCGCGAGCCCGATCTCCTCGAGGAGGCTGTCCCGCAGCGCGAGGTACTTCGGCGATGACAGGTCGCGCGGGTGAGTGAGGTCGACCTCGACGACGCGGCGGATCGATCCCGGCCGCGCGGAGAGCACGACCACGCGGTCGGCGAGCTGGACGGATTCGTCGATGTCGTGCGTGACGAAGAGAATCGTCTTCTTTTCCGCCTCCCAGATGCGCAGCAGCTCGCTTCGCATGACGAGCCGGGTGATCGAGTCGAGCGCGCCGAAGGGCTCGTCGAGGTAGAGGACGTCGGGGTTGACGGCGAGCGCGCGGGCGACCTCGACGCGCTGCTTCATCCCGCCGGAGAGCTCCTGCGGGTAGGCGTTCTCGAAGCCCTCGAGCCCGACGAGCCGGACGTAGTGCGCGATGCGCTCGGCCTTCTCTTTCGGCGGAAGACCCGAGATGCCGAACCCGATGTTGCCCTCGACGGTGAGCCAGGGGAAGACGCCGCGCTCCTGGAAGACGAAGATGCGGCGCGGGTCGGGCTCGCGAACGGCAGAACCGTCGATCCGGACTTCGCCGCTCGAGGCGGAAAGAAAGCCCCCGACGATGTTCAGGAGCGTGGACTTGCCGCAGCCCGACGGGCCGAGGATGCACACGAACTCTCCGTCGCGCACGTCGAGGTGGATGTTCTCGAGCACGCGGATCTCGTGACCGTTCGTGTGGAACGTCTTCGAGAGGCCCTGGATGCGGACCTTGACTGCGGCGTCGCCGGTCATGAGACGGCGGAAGCGCGGACGGCGCCGTTGCCCCGCGGCGCCGGCTCGTCGGGTTCGCGCGCGGGCGAATATCCCCAGGCGAGCGCCTTCGAGCGCTCGAGGGCGCGCATCGCGGAGTCGAGCGTGATGCCGATCATCCCGATCAGGACCATCCCCGCGACGACGAGGTCGTAACGGTTGCCCGCGTTCCGGGCGTCGATGATGAGAAAGCCGAGGCCCGAGCTGACCGCGATCATTTCCGCGGCGACGACGACGAGCCACGCGATCCCGAGGGAGAGGCGCAGTCCCACGAGGAGCTGGGGAAGGATCGCGGGATAGATCACTCGGCGCAGCAGTTGTGGCACTGGGAGGCCGAAGTTGCGGCCGGCGTTGACGTGAACGAGCTCGACCCCGCGAACCGCGTTCATCGCCGTGAGCGTGATCGGAAAGAGCGCCCCGAGAAAGATGATGAAGACCGCGGAGGGGTCGCCGACGCCGAACCACAGGATCGCGATGGGGATCCAGGCGAGCGGCGAGATTGGCCGAAGGACCTCGAGGAGCGGAGCGACCGCCATACCTCCCCGCCGGTACCAGCCGAGCACGATCCCGAGGGGAATTCCAACCACGACTGCTGCAAGATAGCCCCACGTGACGCGGAAGAGCGACGCGACGACGTGTTTGATGAGAAAGCCCTTCTGCGCGAGCTCGCCGATCGCTCGGACGACTGCGAGCGGCCGCGGCAGGAGTGTCGCGCCCCCGAGGCGCAGGGCGACGTCCCAGAGCACGACGAGGAGCGCGATGCCGGAGATCGGAAGGAGCGCCCGCAGGAACGAACGCGCGGGCCGCGCTTGCGGGGCTTCGGAAAGACGGGATTCGGTTGGAACCGGGCGCGCCAAAGCCGGCGAAGTCTAGCAAAGCCGTGGATCCGGACGCTCACGCCCGTGTTCCGTTCACGATTTCGTCATCGGCGCTCGGATAGGATGCGCATGCTTCGAAATTCCAACGAAAACGAAGGAGGTATCTGATGTCGAGGGCATCGAGGAAGTTACTGGCTTTGCCGGTTCTCTTTCTGGCGGCGGGCGTCCTGACGGCGGAAGGCGGGGCAGCGGCGAAGAAGTTCACAGTGTGGCCCGTGGGCGATCTGAAGTGGCAGGCCCTGGCAGGGGCGCCCCCCGGCCCGATGCTGGCGGTGATCTCGGGCGATCCGACGAAAGGCGCGTACACGGCGATCGAGAAGTTCCCGGCCGGGTTTTCCGCTCCGATGCACACCCATCCCGTCACTCACAAGGCCGTGATCATCTCGGGCACCTGGATCCACGGTGAGCCGGGGAAACCCGACGTGCGGCTTGGTCCCGGATCGTATCTGGTCCAGCCGGCGGGCATGAAACACACGACCGCATGCGACGCCGGGTCGGAGTGCATGTTCTTCATCGAGAGCAGTGGCAGATTCGGCATCACGATGGCGGAAGAGAAGAAGGCGGCCGCCAAGAAGTAGTTTCGCGAGGTCGACGCATCGGGCGCGCCGGCGCCCGGTGCGGACCCCCGGCTGGCGTGATTCAACGGAGGAGGGGGACGGTCACCGACAGCGCTGGGCCGGGGAAAGTTCGCTCAGCGCTTGGTCGTCAGAGGAGCCTCCGTCCATGTTCGGGCAAGAGCGGCGAGCTGCGGTCCCCAGGTCTGCCAGTCGTGGAGAGTGCCGGGCTCGAAGTCGGCTCCGTTGGGCCAGGTGAGTGTTCCCACCACCTCGTCCAGCCGGACCTGGTCGAAGAAGTCAGGGTCGCGAAGCGGACCATAGATTTCGCCACGAAGGACAGGGCTGAAATCAATCGTCTGGCTGGTCCCATCCTCGAACCGCACGGAGAGGATGAACGGAGCGAGCCTCTCGAAGCTGGTGACTCTGTGGATCCCGTGGAGCATCGCACTACCTCAAGGGCGCAATTCTAGCGGGCGGGCGGCCGGCCTGCAGGATGCTCCAATTGGCGAGAAGTTCCTCGAGGTGGATCTCGGCCCATGCGATGACCAGCCGCTCCTGCCGAAGCGGCAGTGAACCCGCGAGCGGCTCGAGGCTGTCGATAGCGTAGATGCCAACCTTACCCTCGTGGTAGGCGTGGAAGTGAGGCCGGTTGTGAGGCTCGCCGGCCTCGACGAACATTCGAATAACGATTCCGAAGAACCGGCTGATCTCAGGGATTTGCCGCCTCCACCATCTTCTCAGCCTCCTCCACGCGAACTCTCCTCGGAGACCTTCTCTTTCGAGGGTCCTTTTCATCAATTGATTGTCGGAACTCGGGTCGAATGGCGGAGGAGGAGGGATAAGCGCCGTCTCGACGACGGCGCTTGTCGCGCTTCTGCCTTCGGCAGACGGCGCTCGGTGCAGCGCGGGCCGTTCGCCCGCGGTTAGCCACGGCGGAGCCGCGGGTGAGCCACGGCTCGACGCCGTGGCTTGTCGCATCGGCTTCGCCGATGCTCGGTGCGTCGCCTCGGCTTCGCCGATGCTCGGTACGTCGCCTCGGCTTCGCCGAGGCTCGGTGCGTCGCGCCAGACTCCTCGGCGCTGACGCGCCTCGGAGAGGCGCTCGGTGCGAACCCCCGGCTGGCGCGGTCAAGTGGCGGAGGAGGAGAGATTCGAACTCCCGGTACCTTTCGGTACAGCGGTTTTCAAGACCGCCGCCTTAAACCACTCGGCCACTCCTCCGGGAAAATCAGTTTAGCAGCCGACCTCGCGGCTTGCGGTTCTCCTGGAGCCTCCGAGCGATCTTCGTCGAAAGCCGGCGTGGCGAGAAACGCGCGCCGGCCGCGAGGACTCGATTCGCAATGCCCGGGACGACGACGCGCTTTCCCCGCATCGCGCCTCGCCACCCCGCGCGCGCGACCTTCGCGACGTCGAGGACGATCGGTCCGCGGAGTAGCGGAACGTCCACCAGGCCCGCTTTCTCCTGGAAGCCCGTCAGGACGGGCCCGGGGCAAAGCGCCGTCGCGGTGACGCCGGTGCCGCGCAGCTCCTCGGCCACAGCTTCGGTGAACGAGAGGACGTAAGCCTTCGTCGCGTAGTAGACGGCCATGA
The DNA here is from genome assembly GCA_035763965.1 of Thermoanaerobaculia bacterium. GTDB lineage: Bacteria > Acidobacteriota > Thermoanaerobaculia > UBA5066 > Gp7-AA6 > Gp7-AA6. The sequence goes on from DASUAD010000498.1 coordinate 4,450, forward strand.
GGGGTCCGGGTTGGAACGCCGCCGTCGACGCGAGGTTCAGGATTCGTCCGCGGCGGCGTTCGACCATCCCCCCGACGCAGAGCTTCGTCAGCTCGGTCAGAGCGAACACGTTGACGAAAATCGTCTCGCGTTCCTGCGCGACCGGAGTTTTCCAGAAGAAGCCGTGGACCCCGAGACCGGCCGCGTTGACGAGCACCTCGACCGGTCCACGCTTCTCCGCCGCCGCGAAAACGCGCGCAGGGGATCCGGGATCCGAGAGATCTTCGATCACGACCTCCGCGGCGACCCCGAAGCGCGCCGCGAGCTCTCCCGCGAAGAGCTCCAGCCT
>DASUAD010000499.1:0-5895 GCA_035763965.1 Thermoanaerobaculia bacterium
CACTACGACGTCTCGACCGGCAAGGTCTACCAGGACACGCCGTGGGCCACCGACACGGAGGTCTATCCGGTGGAGGTATCGGGAGAGGACGTCCTCGTCGACCTTCCGTAGGCCCTCACCCCAACCCTCTCCCCGTCACCGGGGAGAGGGAGGAGGTTCCGGTCGCGCCGTGAGGATTCCTCAAGTTCGCGGCGCGAGGAGTCTCGCGAGGCAATCGAGCGAGGAGCCTCGCGCCGCGGGAGCGTGAGCGCGGCGGGTGACCAGGCACGCGGTCGAGGCCGGCTTGCCGAGCCGCGTGCCGGTGCGCGAGCAGGTCGCCCGCAAGCGAGCGCGACGGATCTGGCACCTCCCTTGCGTTTGATCCCTCCGCGCATCCGTGCGTGGAGCACGGAGAGGAGGGGTCATGGTTCGAACTGCAAAGTTCTTTCGGACGGCAGCCGCCGTCTGTTTCGTGATGGCGACCGCGTCCGGCGCTGCGTTCGCGCAGACGCAGGTCAAGTCCGGGTTCAACCTGTTTTCAGCCGAACAGGACGTCGAGATCGGCAGACAGTCGGCCGCCGAGGCGGAGCGACAGCTGCCGTTGCTGAGAGATTCGTCGGTGCAGGGATACGTCGAGAGAGTCGGGCGGCGTCTGGCCGACGCCACGCCGGGGCCGAAGTTTCCGTACACGTTCAAGGTCGTCAACGCGTCGGACGTCAACGCGTTCGCGCTCCCCGGTGGTCCGACGTACGTGACGCGGGGGCTCATCGAGACGGTCCGAAACGAAGGGGAGCTCGCAGGCGTCATGGCGCACGAGATCTCCCACGTCGCGCTCCGGCACGGCACCAATCAGGCTTCCAAGGCCTACCTCGCTCAGGCGGGGGTCGGAATCCTCGGAGGTCTGCTCGGCGGCGGCGGAGGCGCGACCGGTCAGATCGTTCAAGCGGTCGGCGGCTTCGGGTTGAACGCGCTGTTCCTCAAGTTCAGCCGCACGGCGGAGACCCAGGCGGACGTCCTCGGAACGCAGATCATGGCGCGCGCCGGATACGACCCGGAAGCGATGGCGACGATGTTTGCGCTCCTCAAAGCGAAGCAGGGACGCGAGCCCGGCAAGGTCGCTCAGTTCTTCAGCGATCACCCGAACCCTGCGAACCGGGAGGCTCGGGTGCGCGAGGAAGCGAGGCTCCTCGGAGCCCGCGGGACGACCGAGATCGTGGGCGGGCTGGACACCGTCCGGTCGCGACTGCGCGGAATGGGCACGGCGCCGAGCATGGCGCAGATCGCGCGAGGCGCCGCACCGTCCACGGGCTCGACCTCACCGTCTTCCGGTGCGGTCGGCCGAATCGAGGCTCCCTCGACGCGCTACGCCACGTTCCGCCAGCGCGACGAGATCTTCCAGATTCAGTATCCCGAAAACTGGCGCGTGGCCCAATCGTCCGGATACGGGGCGACGATTCTTCCCCCGGGAGGCGCCGTCCGCGCCTCGAACGGACAGGAGGTGCTCGTCTACGGCGTCGTGATGAACCACTACGAACCGTTCTCCGGCTCTCCCGGTGACGTCTTCTCGCGGCCGGTCTCGGGCCGGGGCACGCTCGAGCAGGCGACCAACGATCTGGTGAACCAGTTGATCGAAGGCAATCGCCATCTCCGTCTGGTCTCCAACTCCACGCGGCGTCAGACGATCGACAACGGCCGGGCACTCTCCCTGGTTCTGGGCGGAAGGTCTCCGGTGACGGGTCTCGACGAACGGGTCACGGTGTTCACGCGCGAGCTGCCCGACGGTCACATCCTCTACATGCTGTTCGTCGCGCCGGCGCGGGACTACTCGGCTCTCTCGCGCACGTTCCAGACGATGGTGTCGAGCCTGCGCGTGAACGACAACGCGTATCACCAGGAGCGCGCATCCAGATAAGCCGCGCCGCGCGCGAAGCGGACGCGGCGCCACAGGAACTCCCTCTCCCGTCGGGAGAGGGGCGGGGTGAGGGGGCTGAATGAGCTGCAACTACCCTCTCCCCGCTCTCCGGGACAGGCGGGGTGAGGGGGCTGCCTGAGCCTGGCAACTACTCCCTCTCCCCGCTCGCGGGGAGAGGGTTGGGGTGAGGGGTTCCCTTCAGTACTTCAACCGGACGACCGTCGGAGCCGCTCCCGCCTTCGGCACCACCACGAACAGGTCGTCGAAATCTCTGTCGCCGATCTCGACCTTCCCGGGGTACCCGAGCGCGGCGATCAGGTCCGGAACCGTGTTCTGGTGGCCGACGACGAGGACGACGCCGGTCGCTTCGTCCTTCTGCAGACGATCGAGGAGGAGTCGCGGCGCGAGCCTGCCGCCGGCGTCCCGCGAAGGATACGTGCGCACCTCGAGCTTGAGCGCTTTCGCGAGTGGCTCGCCGGTCTTTCGGGCGCGGACGGTATCGGTGGCGTAGACCGCCGTGACGCCGGCGCCCGCCAGCATCTTCGCCAGGCGTTCCGCCCGCGCCTGGCCCTGTTCGGAAAGCGGCACCTCGGGCTCGTTCGAGTCGGTGGCCTTCTCGGCGTGGCGAACGAGGACGACCGCCTGCTGACCGATCGCAACACTCGCCACCGCAATCAGGATCAGTGTGACAACGAGTCTCTTCATTGCCTTCGAAGGTAGCACGAAGCTCTTTTCACTCTTGCGATAGATTCCGCGCGGATCTCTGGAGGCGTGAATGATGAAACCTCGTATCGTTCTTCTCTCGACCGCCGGCGCGCTGCTTTGCGCCGCCGCGATCTCCACTCGGGCCGTGGCTGAGACGGCGGCCACGCCCGCGCAGGGGAAGGCGCCCACTCCTGCCGAGGCGAAGGCTTTCGTCGACGAGGCCGAGGCGAAGCTTCTGGCGCTCTCGGTCGAGGCGAGCCGAGCGGGGTGGGTCCAGTCGACGTACATCACCGACGACACCGAGGCCCTCGCCGCCAAGGCGAACGAGCGCGCGATCAACGCCGGGGTCGGGTACGCCAAGAAGGCGACCCGCTACGACGGCTTGAAACTTCCGGCGGAACTTGCACGGAAACTGATGATCCTGAAGAACGGATTGACGCTCGCGGCGCCCGCCGACCCGAAGGAGAGCGAGGAGGTCACCCGGATCGCCGCGTCCCTGGAAGGCGAGTACGGCAAGGGCAAGTACTGCCGTGAGGGCAAGGAAAAGTGCCTCGACATCCAGGACATCACGAAGATCATGGCGGAGAGCCGCGACGCGGGAGAGCTTCTCGATGTCTGGCGCGGCTGGCACACGATCTCGATCCCGATGCGTCCCGAGTACCAGCGGTTCGTCGAGCTCGCGAACAAGGGCGCGCGAGAGCTCGGCTTCAAGGACACCGGCGCGATGTGGCGCTCCAAGTACGACATGCCGCCCGACGCCTTCGCAAAGGAGGTCGATCGCATCTGGGAGCAGCTGAAGCCGCTGTACGTCTCGCTCCACGCGTACGTCCGGTGGAAGCTGCGTGAGAAACACGGCGACGTCGTTCCGGCCAACGGTCCGATTCCCGCCCACCTGCTCGGCAACATCTGGGCGCAGGACTGGTCGAACGTCTACAGCCTCGTCGCACCGAAGGACGCCGATCCCGGCTACGACCTGACGAAGATCTTGAAGGCGAAGAACCTCGACGCGAAGGAGATGGTGCGCTACGGCGAGCGCTTCTTCACGTCACTCGGGTTCGCGCCGCTTCCCGACACGTTCTGGGAACGCTCGCTCTTCGTCAAGCCGCGCGACCGCGAGGTCGTCTGCCACGCGAGCGCGTGGGACGTCGACAACGTCAACGACCTGCGCATCAAGATGTGCATCGATCCGACCGCGGAGGACTTCACGACCATCCACCACGAGCTCGGGCACAACTTCTACCAGCGCGCCTACAACACGAAGTCGGTTCTCTTCCGCGACAGCGCGAACGACGGCTTTCACGAGGCGGTCGGCGACACCGTCGCGCTCTCGATCACGCCGGAGTACCTGGTCAAGATCGGGTTGCTCGACAGGGCGCCCGACCCCTCGAAGGACATCGGGCTTCTCCTGAACAAGGCACTCGAGAAGCTCGCGTTCCTTCCGTTCGGTCTCGTCGTGGACCAGTGGCGGTGGAAGGTTTTCGAGGGTTCGATCGCGCCGGCGAACTACAACGCGGCCTGGTGGGACCTGCGGACGCGGTACCAGGGAATCGAGTCTTCCGTCCCGCGCACCGAAAAAGACTTCGATCCGGGCGCGAAGTACCACGTCCCCGCAAACGTTCCCTACACGCGCTATTTCCTGGCGGCGATCCTCCAGTTCCAGTTCCACCGCGCGCTCGCCCAGACCGCGGGATGCACGGGCCCGCTGCACCGCTGCTCGATCTACGACAGCAAGGAGGCGGGCCGGAAGCTCGACGCGATGCTGCAGATGGGGCTGTCGCAGCCGTGGCCCGATGCGCTCGAGGCGATCACCGGACAGCGCCAGTTGGACGCGACCGCGATCCGCGACTACTTCGCTCCGCTGCAGAAATGGCTGGACGATCAGAACAAGGGGAAACCGGTGGGGTGGTAGGGTCAGGCAGGCAATTTGGCATTGTTTGCCGAAAAAATACCAAAATGCCTGCCTGACCCCCGGACTCACCACATCGTCAGGCCGAGCTCCTTCCGGTAGTGCGCGTCGGCGTTGCCGTGGCGACGCCAGTAGTCGAGATAGAGACTGCCCGTCGCGACGGCCTTCGTCGTCAACAGCGGGCTCCCGTCGAAGCCGCCGGGCTGCGTCTCCTCCCACGAGACGATCTTGAACGGAAATGCCTTCTCGAAACGGATGACGAGCCTGCGCGCGATCGCTTCGTAATCGAGAGTGTAGACGCTCGCGTCTCCTTCCGCGCGCACGCTCGCCTTCGCCTTCTCGGGCCGCACGTCCTTGTGCCAGAGCCGCGCATACTGCAGCCCGGGCACGACGGTGACGTCTCCGACCGGGAGCGTCCCGGGCGCGAGCCGGATCCTCGTCCACAGCTCGTCCTCGAGCCACGCCGGCGCGAAGTCGAATGCGCGGTCGCCCTCGTCCTCGAAGTAGGAGCGCAGCTGTCCGGCGTACCGCCCGTCGCGGAGGTTCAGCTGCATGAACGTCTGGCCGCACCACTCCTGGCTCTCCGATGCAACCTTGAGAGTCCGCGTCCGCGCGAAGTCCACGGGCGTGAAAGTCGACGTCATCAGTGAGTAGGGATAGATGCCGGTGAAGAACTTCCGGACGAAGTTGAGCTTGAGGACGGACATCCCCTTCGACAGGTCTCCCCGTTCCTGCTTGACCTGGCGGTCGGGCAGAAACGGCTCGGTGACGAAGATCAGGACCGCCTCGCCGGAGTGGATCTCGCCGTACCGCGCCTGATCGAGCTTGTAGCGCGTGAGCTCGGCCTTCCCCTGATACCAGTACCGGCCGAAGCGGGCGGAGTCGAAGGAGCCCGCGGGCGGCGACTGTTCCCCCCTCACCCCAGCCCTCTCCCGGGAGGAGAGGGGGTTCGCTTGGACGCCTCCGAAAAGAACGGCGAAGAAGATCGTCACGATCAGTGGGTACATCGAATCCTCCGCCCCCTAAATACGCCCTTTGACGGCGAGATTCCCCAAACGGTCCTCACTTCCCCCGCGTCCAACCGGATGAAAGGGAGGAGCCGGGTCGAATCCCGGCCCGGGCGCAGACGATCTGCTTAACATCGCCCCGAAAAAGGAGGTCTGCCTGGGCCATCCGGACACACCGTCGCCTCCCGGAGGGACAGAGGACGAGCTCCTCGAAAGATGCCGGTCGGGCGACCTCGGGGCGTTCGAGAGGCTCTACGAAAGGCACGCGCCGCGGATGAAATCGATCGCGCTGAACCTGCTCGGCAACATAACGGACGCCGAGGACGCGGTACAGGAGAGCTTCCTCAAGATCTTTCGCGGCTCGAAGGCGTTCCGGGGCGGCGCGG
>DASUAD010000500.1:0-2895 GCA_035763965.1 Thermoanaerobaculia bacterium
CGCTGAAGTCGCGGCCGACGTCGTCAGCCGCGTCGATGCGCCGGAACCCGATGGGTTCGCGAAGGCGGGCTGGAAGCAGCGCAAGAGCGGCGGCGACTGGTATTCGCGCGGCATGGAGCTCCACAACGAGGGACGCTACGACGATGCGATCGGGGCTTTCGGCCACTCGATCGAAGAAGGCCACCGCGTCGACGCCGCCATGTACAACACCGCGTGCGGCTATGCGCGGAAGGGGGACGCGGGCCGAGCGGTCCAGTGGCTCCGGAAGTCACTTCAGGAGGGCTTCGACCTCGCTTCCTACATCGACAGGGACGACGACCTCGACGGAATCCGTTCCGATCCCAGGTTCGTCGAGCTCCGGCGCAACCTGCGCGCCGAGAAGATCGAGGCGAGCCGGAACCGGGCGGATCGTCTCGTCCTGCGCTTCGTCGAGCTCAAGGACTCGCGCTCCACGAAGGGCGGCGCGCTCTACGCAATCGGCAAGGAACTCCTCGAGGTCGGCCGGTACGACGTCGCGGCGCAGGCGTTCCAGGCGTCGGCCGCGCGCGGATACCGCGAGGGCGCGTCGCTCTACAACACCGCCTGCGCGCTCTCGCTCGCCGGAAACCGCCCGGGTGCTCTCGATTACCTGGAAAAGGCGCTCGAAGCGGGTTTCGACGACGTCGGTCTCTTCCGCAAAGACGAAGACCTCGACAACGTCCGCGGCGATCCGCGCTACCGCGAGCTCCTGAAGATGGCGGAGGATCTCGAGCTCCACCGCTCGGACAAGGGCCCCGACGTCAAGTCGTGGGCGCGCTCCGTTCACCGTTCCGTATGGCGCGAGAGCGAAGAGCACTTCGTCGAGTACACACAGCGCCACCCGAAGAGCGGCCGCGCCTGGTTCAACCTCGGCTACGCCCGGATCGAGGGGGAGCGGCCGGAGGGGGCGGCCGAAGCGTTCCAGCGAGCTCTCGACCTGCGCTATCGCCCCGCGACGACGATGTACAACCTCGCCTGCGCCTACTCGCTCATGGACCGGAAGGAGGAGGCGTTCGCGTGGCTCTTCAAGGCGCTCGACGCGGGATTCGACTCGTCCGGGATGCTCCGCGGCGACGACGACCTCGACAACCTGCGGGGCGACCCCCGGTACCGTCAGGCGCTCGCCCGCGCGAGGGCCGTCGACGGCGACGACTGACCTCCGTCTCCTGCTGGTCGAGCCGGCGCGCCTCTAACCCAGCTTCGCGCGGCGATTGAGCTCTTCGTCCGGTTTCGAGAGCGCGAGGTTCGCGGGCAGAGGCGCATAGTCGAATCCGAAGAAACTGCGCCGCAGAGCCGCGTAGTCGCGCGCCCCGTCGCGCCGGACCCGGCCGATCCCCCCGGCCATGGGGTGAAGGCGGCGGGCCGCTGCCAGGCGTGACATCGCCGACAGGCCGAAGACCGCGAAGAGGCCGCTCGCAAGTCGGAAGTCGCGGCGCCCACGGAGGAGCCGGGCGAGCTTCGATGCGACGTCCCGACCCCGATAGAACACCCGGTAGCAGTGGAAGAGCAGGCGGCGCAGGTCGTCGTTCGCAAGATTCGGATGCCGCCACGTCACGCACGTTCCGTCGTAGCGGTCGAGATTCGATTCCGTGATCCACCCGTCGCGCAGAAAGTCCTCGTACTGCTCCGTTCCGGGGATCGGCGTCAGGATGTAGAAGGAAGCGACGTCCGGACCGAGCTCTCGAAGAGTCGACAGGTGCCGGAGGATTCCGCTCTCGGTGTCCTGAGGAAAGCCGAGGATGTTCGAGAAGTGGCTCGTGATGCCGTTCTCACGGCAGAGCGCCACGATCTTCGCGTAGCGGCCAGGGTCGTTGTGAAACTTGTGCGCGGCGCGCAGCGTCTCGCTGCTGAAGGATTCCGCGCCCACGAAGATCTGGTGGCATCCGGCGCGCGCCATCCGCTCGACGAGGTCCTCCTGCCGGTGGATCTGCGCGTCGCATTGCGCGAAGAACGGCAGCTCGATCCGCTCCGCGATCATCGCGTCGAGGAGCTCTCCCACCTCCGGATACTTGTTGAAGTTGTCGGACGTGAACATCACGAACCGTACCCCGGCCTTCTTCGCCGCGCGAAGGCTCGCGAGGGTCGTTTCCACCGGCTGGCTGCGGAGTCGGTGCCCTGCAATCTTGATCACCGAGCAGAAATTGCACGAGTAGGGGCACCCGCGCGCCGGGTACACGCCGAGCATCGGCACCGCGTATCGGCGGAGATCCCTTCGCGATGCCGGCCGGAGGACCGGAGGTTCGAGCTGCCCTGCCCAGCGCTGCTCGCGCCCATACACCGGGCGGAGTTCTCCCGCCAGCGCGTCCTCCAGGATCGAGGGCCACACGATCTCCGCCTCGGAGAGCGCGAATGCGACGCCGCGGCCCTGGAGCATCGTCGTGTCGCAGGTCATCGGATGCGGTCCGCCGATCACCGCCAGCGCGCCGCGGCCCACGGCGAGCGCGGCGAGGTCGAGCGCCCGATGGAGCTGGTGGCTCTGGACGCCGACGAGGGCAACCAGCGTTCGCTCCCCCGGCCGCGCATCGAAGAGACGAAAGTAATCGACGCTCGTCTCGACGTATTCGTCGACGGTTGCGACCTCGCAAGGAAAGCCTCCGACCTCGCGCGGAGTCATGCTCGCCAGATGAGGAACCGTGCTGTTCGGCATGAAGCCGCGGCGAAAGCGCTCGACGAAGCCGTCGGTCGCGTACTTGCTCGGTTTGACGACGACGACGCGGAGAGAAGTCAAGAGCGCGCCCCGCGGGATGGTATCTCGCTTGCACTTCTGGTTCAGGGAGACTTTTTGTTCGGGGGTGTTACATGGATCAGCAAATGTTGATCGCTCTCGCGATCGTTCCGGCGGTCGTCGTGGTCCTGTTTCTCGTCCTCGCCGCCATG
>DASUAD010000501.1:0-4918 GCA_035763965.1 Thermoanaerobaculia bacterium
TCGGCGTTCATCCCGACTGCGATCTGGCTGCGCGCCTCGTCGACCGCCGCCTCCGCCTCCCATCCGAACACGTGGCTGCGCGAGGCGGCGTTGCCGAACGCGCGTGTGAAGTAGGGCAGCATCTCCTCGAGCACCCGCGGATCGACGGGCGTCGTGGCGTGGTGGTCCATGTAGATGGGCAGCTTCACCGTCATACGAAAAGCCCAATATGGACCCTTTTCCTTCCCGTTTTCAACCGGCGGAGGTCGGGCCCGGAACACGGATCACGCGAGGCGGAAACAAGTCGCTCAAATGCCATAATTGCTCGATCCCATGTCGGCTGTTCCCCGCCCGGCAACCGAATTCGCCTTCTCGTCGCCGTCCCCGAAGGTCCGCCTCGTCCATGCCTTCGAACGGCCCTTCGAGAACGTGGTCGCCACCGCGCGCACGTGCTACTCCTCGAAAGGGATCGTCACCGAGGATCAGGCGTCGGCGAAGCCGGAGCGGCGCGACGCGCTCGCGAAATCCATCTACGAGGCGGGCCACCACACGACGTTCCAGCACGCGCACTTCCAGTTCGCCATCGAGAACGTCTCGCGCCAGTTCCTCTGGTCGTTCCTGCACTCGCACCCGTTCTACAACTCGGAGCAGGTCTCACAGCGCTACGTGGAGGTCAAAGCCGGCAACTCCGCCGTGCCGCCCATGCTGCCGTCCGAGCGGGAAGTCTTCGAGGCGACGGTCCGCAGGCAGGAAGCGGCCTACCGCCGGCTGACGGAGCTCCTCGTCCCGATCGCCGGTGAGCGCTACTTCGGGCTCTTTCCCGGCCGGACCCGCGGGAACGGTCGGGAGAAGTGGGCGGGCGCGATCCAGAAGCGCGCGCAGGAGATCGCCCGCTACGTCCTGCCGGTCGCGACCTTTGCCTACCTGTACCACACCGTCTCGGGAATCACGCTCTTCCGGTACTGGCGTCTCTGCGAGACGTACGACGCGCCGGTCGAGCAGCGCGAGGTCGTCTCGCAGATGATCGCGGAGGTCCTGAAGTGGGATCCGCTCTACGCGGCAGTTCTCCAGGATCCCCTCCCTCTCGAAGAGACGCCGGAGCATGCCGCTTTCCAGAACCTGCCTCGCGCGACCTCGTCCAACCGGGAGTTCCGGGAAGAGTTCGACCGCGAGCTGGACGGCCGGATCTCGCGGCTCGTCGACTGGAAAGCCAACAACGAAGAGATCCTGGCCTCGTCCGTGCGCGAGGTTCTCGGCGTCCCCCGCTCGGCTCTCTCCGACTCCGAGGCGATCGCGCTCGTCCTCGATCCCGCGCGTAACCGCACTCTGGGCGAGACGCTCACGCTGACCACGCACGGCAAGCTCTCGCGCGCGCTCTTCCACCCGTCGTACACGTTCCGCAAGAAGCTCTCCCACACGGCGGACAGCCAGGACCAGCGCCACCGGATGACTCCGGGCTCGCGTCCGGCGCTCCCCGGGTACCTGTCGGAGGAGCCGGACTACGTCGTCCCGATGCTTCTCCCCGAAGTGCCCGAGGCACTCGAGCTCTACGAGCGCACGATGCGGGAGACCTGGGACGCAATAGTCCGGCTGCGCGCGCGCGGAGTCTCCGACGAGTTCGCGGCCTACCTGCTGCCGAACGCCGTCGCGATCCGGTTCACCGAGTCGGCGGACCTGCTCAACCTCCACCACAAGTTCGCGATGCGCCTCTGCTACAACGCGCAGGAGGAGATCTGGCGGGCATCGCTCGACGAAGCGCTGCAGATCCGCGACGTCAACCCGCGCATCGGACCGTGGCTCCTGCCGCCGTGCACGCTGCGCCATCATGCGGCGGTCCGGCCGGTTTGCCCCGAAGGAGATCGCTTCTGTGGCGTCGTCGTCTGGCGCATGGACGCGAGCGAGTATCGACGCGCGCTGTAGTCGCCTCCTCGTCGCGCTCGCCGCGGCGCTCGTTCTCTCGTCGACCGCTCGCGCCGAGGACCGTTTCCGCGCCGAGATCTTCGGCGGAACGGCCTGGAGCGTCCCGACAACGCTCGCGATCGATCAGTCGGGAGAAGAGCGACTGTCGTTTCGTGCGCACTGGGAAACGCGGCCCTTCGAAGACGCGCCGTACTACGCGGCGCGCGTGGCGCTGTGGAGCCGGCGCGCCGGCTGGGAGCTCCAGCTCCTCCACCACAAGATCTATCTGACCAACGGACCTCCCGAGGTCGAACACTTCGAGATCTCGCACGGCTGGAACCTCGTGACGATCCAGCGCGCGACGCGCGGACGGGTTCTCGACTGGCGCGTCGGAGCGGGTGCGGTGATCACGCACACCGAGGGACGGGTGCGCGGACGCGAGATCGGCACGGGCAACTACCATCTCTCGGGCGCGGGAGCCCTCGCGGGCGCCGGAAAGAGTTTCCCGATCTCGCGGCGATTCTTCGCGACCGCCGAGGGCCAGGTCACGCTGTCGTGGGTTCGCGCGCCGATCGAGAACGGCCACGCGCGCACGGCGAACGTCGCGTTCCATCTCCTTCTCGGGCTCGGCTTCGGCATCTAGCATGCGATTTCCTTCTCGCTTCGCGGCACATTTGTTGCAGCCGGAAGCGCGTCGGTCGAATCGGTAGGCCGACAGAAGAGCGGAGCGCCTTTCCGAACGGTTCGTCGACCCGCACCGAGACCGGTATGTCCTTCCGGTCGCGCATTGCGCGGCCGTTTTTCGAGGCGCTTCGGACGCCCGACGGCGGGATTCGAAGCGCCTCTTCGTCTCCGGCCCTCCGGGTAGACTTCCTTTGCAGAGAAACACGTCCATGAAGCGATTGCTGTTCGTGTGGGCTATGACTGCGCTCGGCGCGCAGACCCTGCCGGCCGAGGTCCGGTCTCCTTCGGATTTCCTGGGGTTCCCGGTCGGCGCCGACCGCAAGGTCGCCGACTACCGCCAGATCGTCGCTTACTTCCGCGCGCTCGACGCGGCGTCGCCGCGCGTCGAGATTCAGAACCTCGGAAAGACCACGCTCGGCGAGGACATGATCATGGCGGTCATCTCCTCCGAAGAGAACGTCCGGAACGCGAAGAGGATCAAGGAAGTCGCGCGGCGCCTCGCGGATCCACGCGGGCTGTCCGACGCGGACGCGAACGCGCTCGTCAAAGAGGGACGCCTCGTCCTGCTCGTCACGTGCAACATCCACTCGACGGAGATCGGCGCGTCGCAGATGGCGATGGAATGGGCACACGCGCTCGCAACTGCGGAAGACGCCGAGACGAAGGGCCGGCTCGACAACGTCGTGCTGCTGCTCGTCCCGTCGCTGAATCCCGATGGGCAGATCATGGAAACCGAGTGGTATCGCAAGAATCTCGGCACGAAGTTCGAGGGAAGCCGGATGCCGTGGCTCTACCACCACTACGTCGGCCACGACGACAACCGCGACTGGTTCATGCTCACCCAGAGGGAGACGCGCGCGATGAGCCGCGCGATCTACCACGACTGGTTCCCGCAGATTTTCCTCGACGAGCACCAGATGGGCTCGACGCAGCCGAGGATCTTCGTACCTCCCTATGCCGAGCCGGTCGATCCGGACATCCATCCGCTCGTCTGGAGAGAGGTGAACCTGATCGGCGCGAACATGGCTTTTCGCCTGGAGCAGGCCGGCAAGTCCGGGGTCATCTACGGCTTCTCCTACGACGCCTACTGGCCGGGCGGGACAAAGAACACCGGCTGGTGGAAGAACATCGCGGGCCTTCTGACCGAGGTCGCGTCGGTGCGCTTCGCGACGCCGATCTATCTGCCGCCGGGCGAGCTCGCCGGAGGCCGGAAAGGGCTCGTCGAGTACGGCGCCCGGACGAACTTCCCGAACCCGTGGCCCGGCGGCTGGTGGCGGCTGCGAGACATCATGGACTACGAGCGGATCGCGTCCGATGCGTTGCTCGAGACCTGCGCCGACCGCCGCGAGGACTTTCTGCGCGACATGCTCGCCCGCTCGCGCGCCGCGATCGCCGCCTCCGGACCCCGTGACGCCTACAGGATTCGTGCGGATCAGCCGGACCGCCCGAGCGCCGTGCAGCTCGCGCGGCTGATGAACGAGCACAACGTGGAGGTCTTCACGGCAGCGAACGGTGACTTCTGGATCCCGCTCGCTCAGCCGTATGGGAAGTTCGTGCGGGAGATGTTCGAGACGCAGCGCTATCCCGAGGTCAAGCTCGTTGCCGGAAAGGAAATCGTGCGGCCGTACGACGTCTCCGCGTGGAGCCTGCCGCTCATGATGGGGGTCTCGGTCGAGCCGGCGACTCTTCCCGAGGGACTTGCCCGTTATCACCCGATCCCGGGCGCGGTCTCCGCGCCGTCAGGGAATGCATTCGCAGTGGTGCCCGGAAGCCCCGAGAACGCCAAGGTCGTCAACGCAGCGCTCCGCGCGAAGGGAGCAGCGGTCTCGATTGCCCGCACCGCGCTGACCCAGGGGGACCGCGAGTGGCCAGCCGGAACGATCTTCCTCGACGCGGAGGGCGCCCGGGCCGCGGCTCCGGTTCTGCCGGACGCCGCCGTCGAGTTGGTGGCCGTGCCGCCGGCGCCGTCCGGCATCGAGAGAATGCGCGCGCCCCGGGTCGGCCTCTACAAGCCGTGGGCCGCTTCGATGGACGAGGGCTGGACGCGTTGGGTCCTCGAGCAGTACGGCTTCGCACCGAAGAGTCTCGACAACAAGACCGTTCGCGCCGGAAAGCTCTCCGAAAAGTTCGACGCGATCGTTCTTCCCGACGTCGCGAAAGAGATCATCGCGACCGGACGACCACGCGTCGAGGACGGGGAAATGCGCTACTTCGCCGACCTTCCTGCCGAGTACGCCGGCGGGCTCGAGAAGGAGGGCGCCAAGGCGATCGCCGACTTCGTCGAGGCGGGTGGAACGCTCGTGGCGTTCGATTCCGCGTCGGACTGGGTGATCGATAACTTCAACGTCCCCGTCCG
>DASUAD010000502.1:0-4979 GCA_035763965.1 Thermoanaerobaculia bacterium
CCGCAGCCGGCGTTGATGTTGCGGCCGTCGGGCCGGTCGCAGATCGCGGTGACTCGGGCGCCCGCGCGAGCGAGCGCCTCGGGACCCAGCTTCCACGCCGCCCCGTTGCCGGCGTCGAGGAGCACGGCGAGGCCGCGCAAATCGCCCGGAAGCCGCGAGTGCAGGCGCGAAAGGTAGAGTTCCGCGAGGGCGGGATCGACGGCGGGCGGCGTCCGTGCCCCGTCCCATTTTCCGTTTCCCGTTTCCCGTTTCCCGGCTCCGGCGAGCAGCTTCTCCTCGAGCGCCTCCTCTTTTTCGTCCGGCCACTTGCGTCCGTCGGGGCCGAAGACCTTGACGCCGTTGTCCTCGAACGGGTTGTGCGAAGCGGATACGGAGATCCCGGCGCCCGCTCCGAGCGCGAGGACGAGCTCGGCGACGGCGGGCGTCGGCACGACGCCGGCGAACGCGATGCCGCAGCCCGCTTCCGCGAGGCCGGCCGCGAGCTCCGCGGTCAGGGCGGGGGTCGACTCGCGCGTGTCGCCTCCGAGCACGGCGGTCCGCCGACGCTCCCGCACGACGGTCGCCCCGACTTCGCGACCCACGGTGCGAAGCGACGCCGGATCGAGCGGGAACTCTCCGGCTTTGCCGCGGAGCCCGTCGGTCCCGAAGAGCTTCACGGATCGGCCGGCCGGCCGCCGGGCCTCGCGGTGGGAGTCGGGGCGGGACCGATCCGCACGGTCACGCGGACGATCTGACCCTCCCGGACGCGGACGCCGGGAACGTTCGGCAGGGCGGTCGTCGTCGCGGTGAACGTGGCGGATCGGTTCGTGAGCGAGATCGGCTCCGTCGAGACGCCCGTCATCTTCTCGAGCGCCGTCGCGGGCCCGACGACCCGGGCGATCCGGGGATCGACGGTGACGTCGACGACCTGCGAGCCGGGCGAGGCCTCGCCGGAGAGCGCCGGGACGATCGGAAGGAGTCGTTCTCCGATGCGGTCGAGCACCACCCGCACCTCGCCGGGCGCGATGGCGAGCACTTCCACCTCCGGTGGCACGTTGATGTCTGCCGGCGCGAAGCGGTGGACGCGCTCGCCCGGACGCGCGTTCAGGAGGTCGATCACGGCCTCGAGCCTCTCCGGCTGGAGCTGGCGCAGGGCGGTGAACGGCCCGCGCACGCGGACCTCCACGCCGCCGGGGAGCGGCGACGCCACCATCGTCTGCGGAGGGACGTTCACGAGCGAAAGCGGGATGCGATAGCTCCTCTCCGAGATCCGCTCCCGGCGCTGTCCCGACAGCGCGAACCACACGAGGAGCGCGATCGCGAGCGCGAGCAGCTTCAAGCCCAGGTTGCGGAAAAGGAACGGGCGTCGCGCCATGTTTTCGCTCTACGCCTGCGTCGCGTACTCGCGGTAGAGCAGGTCGCGGAGCGACTTGCCGTCGAGGTCCTCGACGAGCTGTCCGTCCCGGGCGAGCGAGATCGTCCCCCGCTCTTCCGAGACGACGATCGCGAGCGCGTCGGTCTCCTCGGTCACTCCCATCGCGGCGCGGTGCCGCGTCCCGAACCTCTTGGAAAGCCCTTCCTTCAGCGAGAGCGGCAGGAAGCACGCCGCCGCCGCGACCCGCTCGCGCGACACGATGACGGCGCCGTCGTGGAGGGGCGTGCCGGGCGCGAAAAGGGTCACGAGAAGGTCGTAGGAGATCGCGGCATCGACCGGGACCCCGTTTTCGATGTACGTCTTCAACCCCTCGCGGCGCTCGAGGACGATGAGCGCACCGATGCGTCGCGTCGAGAGGGACGTCGTGGCGAGCACCAGGTCGGAAACGGTCTCCTCCGCGCGGTAGCCGGAGAAGAGGGAGAAGAACGGCGTCCGGCCGAAGGCGGCGAGCGCGCGCCGCAGCTCGGACGCGAAGAGCACGATGATCGCGAACGGCAGGTAGAAGATCAGGGCGGTCAAGACGGTGCGCAGCGCCACCAGCTTCAGCAGCACCGAGATCCAGTAGACGACGAGGATCGCGATCAGCCCGAACACCATCTGGACGGCGCGCGTCCCGCGGATCAGACGCAGCAGGAAGTAGACGACGAACGCGACGATCAGTATGTCGACCGCGTCGCGCCAGGTGAAAGAGAAACTTGCCGGCGAGCCGAAGCGCGCCGTGAGCGCGTCGATCACCGGGCGACCGCCTCGGCCGTTCGGAGGATCGCGGGCGTCTCGATCGAGTCGAGCATCCGGAGGAACCGCACCGTCTCGGCGACGTCGTGAACCCGGACGAGCGACGCGCCGCCGGCGCGGGCAGCCGCCGCGGCCGCGAGGGAACCGGGAAGCCGGTCCGCAGCGGAGGAGTCCTCGGTCACGCCCGAGAACCGCCGGACGAATCCCTTCCTCGACGCGCCGGCTGCGACCGGAAAGCCGAGCGAGGAGAGCGCGCGGAGATGGCGCAGGAGGACGAGGTTGCCCTCCAGGCTCTTCCCGAAGCCCAGGCCCGGGTCGACGGCAATCCGGTCTGCGGTGAAACCGGCGTCGAGCGCTGTCGAGGCCGCTCGAGCGAGCTCGGATGCGACGTCGGCGATCGGATGCGCGTACGAGGTGTCCGACTGCATGGTGCGCGGATCGATCCCTTTCATGTGCATGAGAAGGACGCCGGCGTTCTCCTCCGCGACGGCGGCGAGCATCTCCGGATCGTAACGGAGCGCCGAGACGTCGTTGACGAGATCGGCTCCGGCGGCGAGCGCCCGGCGAGCGACGGACGCCTTGCGGGTGTCGATCGAGACCGGCCGGTCGGACACCCGGCGGATCCCTTCGATGACGGGCAGGACGCGCGCGATCTCCTCTTCCGGTGCGATTGCCGCGGCCTCTCCGTAGCTCGACGGTCGGGTGGACTCGCCGCCGACGTCCACGATCCCGGCGCCGGCCTCGAACATCTCGAGCGCGCGCGTGATCGCCCTGCCGGCATCGAAGTACAGGCCGCCGTCGGAGAACGAGTCGGGCGTGACGTTGACGACCCCCATCACGACGGGGGAGCGGGACAGGTCGAGCGTCCGTCCCCGCGCGAGCGAGAGATGCGGCCTGGGCCGCTCGGCGCGGGCGAACGCCTCGAGGGCTCGCTCACGCAGGCTGCCGGGCAGCGCCTTCAGCGTCTCGCCGCGCCGCGCGCGCGACAGCACGACCGGGGGAGAGGCCGACCCCTCGAAGCGAACGACGTCGACGGGGAAGTCGGAGGGCGCAAACGTGGCGAGCCGCACCCCGTCCCAGGACGCGATCTCGCGCAGGAGCTCGGGGGTCGCCGCCGGGAAGACGAGGTCGGCTGGGACCGCCACGCCGGGAGTTTAGCCCGGAGCCGGGGCCTGGTCCGCGGTCGGGCCGTAGATCTCCGGCAGCGGAACGTCGTTGCACCGGAGGTAAACGGAGAGCTGCCCCCGGTGGTGGATCAGGTGGTTCAGGAACACGCGCCGCAGCATGCTCGCTTTCGACGCCTCGAAACTCGTGTCTCCACGCGTCATCCGGAAGCGCTCACGCAGGTCCGCGTCCGACTTTCCTGCGATCGAGGCGCGGCTCGCTCTGACGTTATGGTCGAAGCGCTGGAGGAGATCGGCGACCGACTCGAAGGCCGGCGTCCGCCGGGTCCCGATTTCGAAGGAGCCCCCGTCGATCCGGGTGCCCCAGGCCGCGAGCTCCACGACATGGCCGGCCAGCTCCTTGAGAGTCATGGATCGGGGATGGGGCCGCCAGTCGAACCGTTCGGACGGGACTCGCTCGAGCACCCGGCGCGTCGTCTCCATTTCGCCGTCGAACTCCCGGAGGAAGACTTCGGCGATCGTCATCCGAAACAGTAGCCGGTAGACGGAGACTGGCTTCCTCTCCCGTCTCCCGTCTTCCGCCTCCCGGGTCAGGCGGGCTCGGGCACCAGCGGCCCGACGTCGTCGGCGACTTCGGGCGCGCCGGGGGGCGTCACGATCGGCGGCTTGGGAGGGCCGGACTTGCGCAGCTTGGAGATGTCGGTCCCGGTCTCCTCCGCGATGATCTGGAGAACCTCCTCGCCGTCCAGGACCTCCTTCTCGAGCAGCGTCCGTGCGATCCGGTGCATCACCTTCTGGTTCTCGGTGACGATCTTCTCGGCCCGGTTGTATGCCTCGGTGACGATGCGCTTGACCTCGGCGTCGATCTGGTTCGCCGTCGCCTCGGAGTAGTCCTGGGTGCGGCCGAAGTCGCGGCCGAGGAAGATCTCGCCTTCGGGCTTGCCGAACGTGAGCGGCCCGAGGTCGCTCATGCCCCACTCGCACACCATCTTGCGGGCGAGGTCGGTTGCCTTCTCGATGTCGTTGCCCGCGCCGGTCGTCATGTGGCCGAGGAACTGCTCCTCGGCGATGCGGCCGCCCATCATGACGGTGATCGTCGCCTCGAGGTACTCCTTCGTGTGCGAGTACTTGTCTTCCATCGGGAGCTGCATCGTGACGCCGAGCGCGCGCCCGCGCGGGATGATCGTGACCTTGTGGATCGGGTCGGCGTCCGCCTGCATCGCCGCAACGAGGGCGTGTCCGCCTTCGTGGTACGCGGTGTTCTTCTTTTCTTCCTCGGTCATGATCATCGACTTGCGCTCGGGACCCATCATCACCTTGTCCTTCGCGTACTCGAAGTCGATCATCTCGACCTTCTTCTTGTTGAAGCGCGCCGCGTTCAGCGCGGCTTCGTTCACGAGGTTGGCGAGGTCGGCTCCCGAGAATCCCGGAGTTCCGCGGGCGATGATCGAGAGATCCACGTTCTCCGAGAGCGGCGTCTGCCGCGTGTGGACCTTGAGGATCTGCTCGCGTCCGCGCAGGTCGGGCCGGTCGACGACGACGCGTCGGTCGAAGCGGCCGGGCCGCAGGAGCGCCGGATCGAGGACGTCGGGCCGGTTGGTCGCGGCCACGAGGATGACCCCCTCGTTCGTGTCGAAGCCGTCCATCTCGACGAGGAGCGCGTTCAGCGTCTGCTCGCGCTCGTCGTGTCCGCCTCCCAATCCCGC
>DASUAD010000503.1:0-2480 GCA_035763965.1 Thermoanaerobaculia bacterium
GCGGAAGTACGGCACCTGGGATTCGGGCAGGACGGCGATGTTGCGGCCGTTCACGAGGATCTGGCCGGACGTGGGGAGGGCATCGCGGAAGAGGAGCTTGAGCAGCGTCGACTTTCCCGCGCCGGAGGGTCCGGTCAGGAAGACGAACTCGCCGCGCTCGACGGTGAACGAAACGTCGGAGAGCGCGTGTCGGAACGCCCCGAAGTCCTTGCACACCCGGAAGAGCTGGATCATCGGGGTACTGCCGGCGGCCCGGTCCTCCGGGGTCATTCGAGAGCGCGGGTGAGCGCGTCGCGAACGCGGGCGGGATCGGCGCGTCCGCCCGTTCGCTTCATGACCTGTCCCACGAACCAGCCGAAGGTCTGCGTCTTGCCGGAACGGTAGAGGTCGGCCTGCGACGGGTTCTCCCGCACGACGTCGGAGACGACCGCTTCGAGCGCCGCCGCATCGGAGATCCGGCCGAGGCCGCGCTCGCGAACGATCTCCCGTGCGTCGCCCGGCGAGTCGAGCATCGCGGCGAACACTTCCTTCGCGGACGCGGCGGAGATTTCGCCCGACTCGAGGAGCGCGAGCAGGCCCGCCAGCCGCTCGGGGGTGACCGGGAACGACCGCGCCTCCTCCGGCGAGATCTTGCGCTCTTTCATCCAGCGGAGCACTTCCCCCGTCACCCAGACCGCCGCCGCGCGGCCCGGCGCGCGCGCCGCGAGATCTTCGAAGTAGTCGCCCAGCTCGCGCGCGGAGACGAGAGTTTCGGCGTCCGCAGGCGAGACGCCGTACTGCGCGATGAAGCGCGACCGCCGCGCGCGCGGCAGTTCGGGGAGCGTGCGGGCCGTCTCGGCGATCCAGGCCTCGTCGACGACGAGCGCGCCGAGATCCGGCTCGGGGAAGTAGCGGTAGTCGTGTGCCTCCTCCTTGCCGCGCATGAGGACGGTTCGGCCCGCGGGGGCGTCCCAGAGTCGCGTCTCCTGGCGGACCCGCCTGCCGGACGCGAGAACCTCGGCCTGCCGGGCCGCTTCGTGCTCGAGCGCCCGGGCGACGAAGCGAATCGAGTTCAGGTTCTTGATTTCGGTGCGGGTGCCCAACGGCGCGTCCTCCGAGAACCGGACGGAAACGTTCGCGTCGCAGCGCATGTTCCCGTGCTCCATGTCGGCGTCGGAGACGCCCGTGTATCTCAGCAGGCGACGCAGCTCGGTCAGGTAGGCTGCCGCCTCCTCCGGCGCACGCAGGTCCGGTTCGCTGACGATCTCGACGAGGGGAACGCCGGCGCGGTTCCAGTCCACGAGCGAAAGCGTGTCGGGCACGTCGTCGAAGGGGTTCTCGTGAAGGAGTTTTCCCGCGTCCTCCTCGAGGTGAATCCGGACCAGCCGGATCCGCTTCGGCCCGTCCGCCGTGTCGATCTCGATCGCGCCCCCGGTTGCGAACGGGCGATCGTACTGAGAGATCTGATACCCCTTCGGCAGGTCGGGATAGAAGTAGTTCTTCCGGGCGAAGCGCGAGTCGCGGTGCACCGTGGCGCCGACGGCGAGAGCCAGACGCATGGCAAGCGAGACCGCTTCGCGGTTGACCACGGGGAGCGTCCCCGGGAAACCGAGACAGATCGGGCAGCTCGCTGAGTTCGGAGGCGCCCCGACCCGGACCGGGCAGGCGCAGAACATCTTCGACTCCGTGAGCAACTGGGCGTGGACTTCCAGCCCGATGACGGGGAAAACCCGCGTTCCCTCAACTGTTTCGGAGGAGGACACCGCCAAAAATCTTAGCACGCGCGGTGCGTACAATCGGAGGATGCCCGCGGCCGTTTTCGCACCGGTGGACGCGCCGGAAAGGGTTCTGATCGCGGTTTCGGAACGGGGTGCGGCTCCGGCCGGGACGCCGTCGCCGACCGAGTTTCTCGCCCGACGCTTTGCCGGCGCGCTCGGCGTTCCCGACCTTCCGATCGTGCGGGCGACGCAGGTGCACGGCCGGGAGGTAATCGCGATCCGCGATCGACCGGCGCAGGGCGAAACCGTGGATGCGGGTTCCGGCGACGCGATGGTGACGCGGCTCTCGGGAGTCGCGCTCGTCGTTCAGACCGCGGACTGCGTTCCTTTACTCCTCGCGGCGCCCGACGCGGTCGGCGCGGTTCACGCGGGCTGGCGCGGCGCCGTGGCGAACGTCGCCGGCGCGGCGGTCGAGGCGCTGCTCGCGCCGACCGCAGACCCGGCATCGGTCCGAGCGTGGCTCGGGCCCTCGATCGGCCCGTGCTGCTACGAGGTGGGCGGCGAGGTCGCGGCGCAGTTCGCCGCAGACTTCGTGCGCGCGTCGTCGAGCGGACGTCCCCGGCTGGACCTGCACGGAGTCGTCCGGTCGCAGCTCGAAGCCGCGGGCCTCGCGTCGCGAAACATCGCGTCGGACCCGTCCTGCACGATGTGCGGCGGCGAGCGCTTCGCTTCCTGGAGGCGCGACCGGGAGCGCGCCGGCCGAATGATCGCGCTCGTCGCGCG
>DASUAD010000504.1:0-2614 GCA_035763965.1 Thermoanaerobaculia bacterium
GCCGGCGAGCTGCTCGACGACCGAAAGGAGGGAGTCGAGTCCGACGCGCGGGCGCGTGACGTTCTGCCACTCGAGGAGGAACCTCGCGAAGGCCGCGGAGTCCACGGGCTCGATCTCTCTCCGCAGCTTCGCGAGCGAGCGCCGCTTCAACGACTTCAGGACTTCGGCGTCGCACCACTCGCGCGTCCGGCCGCCCGGCAGGAACTCCCCTTCGACGACGCGGTCTTCCTCGGCCAGCCGTTCGAGCGCGGCGCGGATCGGAGCGAGCGGAAGTCCGAACCTCGCGGCGAGGTCCTCTGCGCGGAACGGGCCGTGTGTACGCGCCCAGCGCGACACGAGGTCGCCCAGGGGATCCTCGACCTCTTCGAGAAACGCGTACGGAAGCCCCGCCGGCAGAGCAACGCCGAGAGCATCGCGGAAGCGCGCCGAGTCCTCGGCCGCGGCGTAGCGTCTCTCGCCGGCGACCGTGATCGCGACGACGCGCCGGTCGCTCAAGAGCTCCCGGAGCCAGGGATCGATGGCTTGCGGCGGCGCCGAGCGCGCCCGGATCTCGGCTTCGGTCAGGTCCCCGAGGGTGAGCAGCAGATCGTGGAGCGCGTCGGGGTTGCCAACGGGCCGCCCTTCGAGCCTGTGCAGGGTCCGCTCGAGCTCTTCGATCGCGCGCGCGTCGAGGAGCTCCCGCAGCTCCGCCTCGCCGAGCAGCTCGCGGAGCTGCGCCTGGTTCACGGAGAGCGCCTGCGCGCGGCGCTCGGCGAGAGGCGCGTCGCCGTCGTAGATGAAGTTCGCGACATAGGAGAAGAGGAGCGACGCCGCGAACGGCGACGGCGTGCGCGAGTCCACGGTGACGACGCGGATGCGGCGCGACGAAATCCGGCGCAGAATCTCGACCAGGCCCGGAAGGTCGAAGACGTCGCGAAGGACCTCGCGGTACGTCTCGAGAAGGATCGGAAACGAGCCGTAGCGCGCGGCGACCGCGAGCAGGTCCGCCGCGCGTTTGCGCTGCGACCACAGGGGACTCCTGTGACCCGGGTGGCGGCGCGGCAGGAGCAGCGCGCGCGCCGCGTTCTCCCGGAACCGCGCGGCGAAGAGCGACGTCTCACCGAGGTTCCGGGCGACGAGGTCCTCGACCTCGTCGGCGGACGGAAAGAAGTCGCGGACGTCCGGAGGCTCCTCGGACTCCGGCAGCCGGAACACGATCCCGTCGTCGGACCAGAGCATCTCGGCGTCCGAGCCTCCGGCTTCCTTCAGCCGGGCCAGGACTGCGGTCGCCCACGGCGCGTGAACCCGCGCTCCGAACGGCGACAGGATACAGACGCGCCAGTCGCCGACCTCGTCGAGGTAACGCTCGACGACGATCGTCCGGTCGCTCGGGACCTTGCCGGTCGCTTCGCTCTGCTCGTCCAGGTACGCACGCAGGTTCGCCGCAGCCCGGCGGTCGAGGCCGTGGTCCTTCGTCAGGCGCTGGAGCGCGTCGCGCTTCGGCATTTCGGCGATCGTCCGCGAGAGCTCCCCGATCGCGCGGCCGAACTCGGGCGGCCGGCCGGGCCGGTCGCCGTGCCAGAAGGGCATCTTCCCGGGCTCGCCCGGCGCCGGCGAAACGAGGACGCGGTCGTGCGTGATCTCTTCGATCCTCCAGGACGACGCGCCGAGCAGGAAGACTTCGCCCGGCCGCGACTCGAACACCATCTCTTCGTCGAGCTCTCCGACGCGACGGCTCTTTCCGCTCTCGTCTGCGCCGGCGAGAAAGACGCCGTAGAGTCCGCGGTCGGGGATGGTCCCCGCGTTGACGACGGCGACGCGGCGCGCGCCCTCTCGCCCGCGGACGGTTCGTCCGACGCGGTCCCAGACGATCCGGGGGCGCAGCTCCGCGAATTCGTCGGACGGGTAACGGCCCGAGAGCATGTCGAGGACCCCGTCGAACGATCCCCGCGGCAGCTCGGCGAACGGCGCGGCGCGGCGGACGAGCGTGTAGAGATCTTCGACGCCGATCTCCTCCATTGCCGCGATCGCGACGATCTGCTGCGCGAGAACGTCGAGCGGGTTCCTCGGGTAGAACGTCTCCTCGATCTTTCCCTCGCGCATCCGGATCGTCGCGGCGGCGCTCGCGACGAGATCGCCCCGGTACTTCGGGAAGATGACTCCCCGCGAGACTTCGCCGACGGAGTGCCCGGCGCGGCCGATACGCTGCATGCCCGAAGCGACCGACGGCGGCGCCTCGATCTGGACGACGAGATCGACTGCCCCCATGTCGATCCCGAGCTCGAGCGACGATGTCGCGACGATCGCCGGCAGCTCGCCGCGTTTCAGCCGGTCCTCGATCTCGAGCCGCTTCTCCCGCGCGATCGATCCGTGGTGCGCGAGCGCGATCTCCTCGCCCGCCGTTTCGTTCAAGGCCGACGCGAGGCGCTCCGCGAGCCGGCGGCTGTTGACGAAGATCATCGTCGAGCGGTGCGCGCGGACGAGCTCGACCAGCCGCGGATGGATCGAAGGCCAGATCGAGGTTCGCGCGGGCGGGCCGGCGGCGGGGCCGGAAGGCGTCTCGAGGACCTCGCCCAGCTTCGCCATGTCCTCGACGGGCACTTCCACCGTCAGCTCGAACGCCTTTCGGCTTCCG
>DASUAD010000505.1:0-2950 GCA_035763965.1 Thermoanaerobaculia bacterium
GCGCGACGGATCTCCGGAAAGCTCCTTCGGCAGGAACTTCAACGCGACGGGATGGCCGAGCTTGAGGTCGTCGGCGCGGTACACCTCCCCCATTCCGCCCCGGCCGAGGAGCCCGATGATGCGGTAACGATCGGCGATCACGGTTCCGGGGGTGAACGCGTCCGTATCGATCGAATCGGACGAGGCGAGGCGTCCGACGCCGGAGCCGGAACGGGGACGCCGGGCGGCTCGCTCGACCGACGGCGTCGCGAGCGAAGTGGCCATCTGCGAGACCGAGCTCACCGGCGATCCGCAGGAAAGACAGAACCGGGCCTGTTCCGGGAGATCCGCCGCGCAGGAAGGGCACGCCACCGCGGGCATCCTGACGCGAGCATATCGCGCGGATTTCGAGGTCTGCTGCGGATACACTCCCGCCGCCGGAGGGCACGAATGCAAAGATTTCGCAGAGGTGCGGTGGGGGTTGCGCTTGTGTTTTCTGTCAACCTTGCGAGCCCGGGAATGGCTGCCGAAGTGAAGAAACCGTCCGCGAAACGGGCTGCAATTCCGGCGCTCGCCGCTTCCCGGACAGCCCTCGAAAAGGAGCTCGTGGCAAAGCACGGCGAGGGGCAGCGCGAGCGGCTGCGCCGGGGCATGGACCAGGTCGCACGCTTCTGGCGCTCGGAGGACGGCGACGCGAAGGCGTTCGAGGAGTTCGTCCGTTCGAGCTTCGCCGGCGATCCGGCGACGCTCGACGCACTCTTCGAACGGATGGAGTTCGCACTGGAATCGATCGAGGGCCAGATGGTCGAGATCAACCGCGACTTCCGAATGCAGGTAGACCTCGACCGAGGGCCGATCTACCCGTTCGACGAGACGCTCGCCGGCTACGACCCCTCGGCACACGTCACCGACGACTTCTTCGGCAACAAGCTCGCGTTCATCGTGCTCCTGAACTTCCCGCTGACGACGCTCGAGCAGCGATTGACCGAGGGCGAGACCTGGTCACGCAGGCAGTGGGCGGAGGCCCGGCTCGCGCAGCGCTTCTCCAAGAGGATTCCGGCGGAAGTGAACCTCGCGGTCGCGAAGGCGAGCGCCGAGGCGGACCAGTACATCGCCGAGTACAACATCTGGATGCATCACCTCGTGGACGACCGCGGCACGCGTCTCTTTCCTCCGAAGATGCGGCTCCTCTCCCATTGGAACCTCCGCGACGAGATCAAGGCGAACTACGCGGGAGGCGAGAACGCGCTCGCGAAACAGCGCGAGATCCAGAGGGTGATGGAGCGCATCGTCGACCAGACGATCCCGAACGTCGTGGTCAACAACCCGAACGTGGACTGGAACCCGTTCACGAACGAGGTGAAGCCCGCAGCCGTCAGGGACTCGGATGAGCCGGCCCCGACCGCCGGCTCGAAGGTCACCAACGCGCGCGAGCCCGACACGCGCTACAAGACCCTCCTCGATACTTTCCGCGCAGTGAAGAAGGTCGATCCGTATTCGCCGACTGCTCCCACGCTCATCGCCCGCCGTTTCGAGGAAAACCGCGAGCTCCCCGAGGCGCGCGTCAAGAAGATGTTCGAGGACGTGCTGACGTCGCCGCTGGTGCCGCGGGTCGCGAAGCTGATCGAGAAGCGGCTCGGGCGGCCGCTCGAGCCCTTCGACGTCTGGTACTCGGGTTTCAAGCAGCGCGGGAAGTACACCGAGGCGCAGCTCGACGAGATCGTCAAAAAGAGGTACCCGACCGCGCAGGCGTACGAGAAAGACATCCCGAACCTCCTCCAGAAGCTCGGCTTCTCGAAAGAACGGGCCGAGTACGTCGCGAAGCACGTCGAGGTGCATCCGGCGCGCGGCTCGGGTCACGCGTTCGGCGCCGGCAAGCGCGGCTTCAAGGCTTACCTGCGAACGCGCGTCGAGAAGGACGGAATGAACTACAAGGGCTACAACATCGCCGTCCACGAGATGGGGCACAACGTCGAGCAGACCTTTTCGCTGTACGAGATCGACCACTACCTGCTCTCGGGCGTGCCGAACACCGCGTTCACCGAGGCGCTCGCGTTCGTCTTCCAGGGGCACGACCTCGAGCTGCTCGGCCTGGTGCAGGCCGATGCCAGGAGCCGCGCGCTGGACGTGCTGAACGACTTCTGGGGCACTTACGAGATCGCGGGCGTCGGGCTCGTCGACATGGCCGTGTGGCACTGGATGTACGACCACCCGAACGCGACGCCCGGGCAGCTGCGGGACGCGACGATTCAGATCTCGAAGACGATCTGGAACCGCTACTACGCCCCGGTGTTCGGGAAGAAGGACGTCGTGCTGCTCGGTATCTACTCCCACATGATCCACTCGCTCCTCTACCTGCCCGACTACCCGATCGGGCACATGATCGCGTTCCAGATCGAACGCCAGATGGAGAAGGCGGGCGCGATCGGCCCGGAATTCGAACGCATCACGAAGACCGGCAGGGTGGCGCCGGACCTGTGGATGAAGAAGGCGACGGGCGCGCCGGTCGGACCGCAGGCGCTCCTCGAAGCCGCGGAAAAGGCGCTGCCGGAGATCGAGGCGGACACGAAATGATGCTGGCGGCGGCGGTCCTGCTCGCCCAGGTCGGGTTCCCGCTCTTCACGACCGACTTCCCGCCCGAGGAGTTCGCGAAACGGCGCGCGGCCGTCTTCGACGCGATCGGCAAGGATGCCGTCGCGATCCTGCAGGGAGCGCCGACGCCCGTCGGCTACGCCCGGTTCCGCCAGTCGAACGACTTCTACTACCTCTCCGGCGTCGAGGCCCCGAACGCGTACCTCCTGCTCGACCCCGTCGCACGCCGGACGACGCTCTATCTCCCCCACCGCAACGAGCGCCGCGAGCTCGGCGAGGGGAAGGTCCTCTCCGCGGAAGACGCGGAGGAGGTCACGAAGCTCTCGGGCATCGACGCCGTGTTCGGGACGGACCTCCTCGCGGAGCACGTCGCCCGGCT
>DASUAD010000506.1:0-3469 GCA_035763965.1 Thermoanaerobaculia bacterium
CGACACCCGCCGAAACAGTTGCTCTCGTCGAGAAGTGGCGTCAAGTTCTGCTCAGATTTCGGCGGAGCTTACTCAAGGAAATCCGAAAGCTCAGGGACGGAGAACCCGGCGTCTCCGAGCGTCTTCTTCACCGCTGCCACGTCGATCGTCGCGAGCCGGACGAAGGCCACGAAGCCCTCCCGCGACGGAGAAAGGATCAGGCTCCGGATCTCGATTCTCATCTCCCCGAGCTTGCGCACGAGCTGAATGAGCGAGCCGACGTCGCGCGGGAGGAGCACCTCGATCCTCACGCCGGCCTCCTCGATCCTCAGGGTGTCGCAGAATGCCGCCAGGACGTCTGCCTTCGTGATGATCCCCACCAGCTTCGTCCCTTCCACGACGGGCAAGGCACCCAACCGCCTCCGGCTAAAGATGAGCACCGCGTCCTCGACCGTGTCCCACGGGGCGACCGTGATCACCTCGCGCGTCATGATCTCCTCGACGGTCTTGTTCTTCACGACGATCTCGCCGTTCTCCGCGACCGTCCTTTCCTCGAACGTCGAGTTGCGTATGTCGGTACCCGACAGGAAGCCGACCAGCTCCCCGCCCTCCACCACCGGCAGCTGATGGATTCGGTGCTTTCGCAGGAGATCGCTCGCGAATTTCAGGGTGTCTCCTCGGGAGACCGTGAAGACCTCGCGGGTCATCCTCTTTCCGACGAACATTCCCGACTCCTTCCCTGAAGCGTCTCCAGATGAGCCACGGCCGATGAAGCGAAGGAGGGACCGTCGTACCCTCCCTCCAGCACCGACACGATCCGGCCTCCGCAGTGTCGAGCCGCCACCTCACACATTCTCCGGGTCATGTAGGCAAAGGACTCCTCCGTCAGATCGAGGTCGGCGATCGGGTCTCTCTCGTGCGCGTCAAACCCGGCAGAAATCATGATCAGGCCCGGCTCGAACCGCTCGATCTCCGGGACGACTTCCCTCTCGAAGCTCTCTATCAAATCCTGATCCCTCGCGTGCGGCTTGAGAGGCAGGTTCAAGGTGAACCCGGTGCCCGCTCCCGTCCCCCTCTCCATTCTCCGGCCCGTGCCTGGAAAGCAGAACGTGGGATGCTCGTGGATGCTGCAGTAGTACGTCAGAGGGTCTTCCTCGAAGATCTCCTGGGTTCCGTTGCCATGATGGACGTCCCAGTCCAGGATGAAGATCTTCTCGACGCCGTACACCGTCCTCGCGTAGACCGCTCCGACCGCAACGTTATTGATGAAGCAAAAGCCCATGGCGGTATCCCGTCCGGCGTGATGTCCGGGCGGCCGGACGGCGCAAAACACGTTGTCGACCCTCCCGTTCAGGACCGCGTCCACGCCTGCCATCACGCCCCCAGCCGCCAGAAGCGCGACGTCGAAGCTCGCCGGGCAGATCGAGCAGTCCCTCGTGGAAAACGTCTTCTCACCCTTGCGGGCGCTCTCTCGGAATCTCGCAAGATAGTCCGCCCGGTGGATTCCCTCGAGGAACTCCAGGTCGGGAACGTACGGCTCGAGGTTTACGAGGCTGCTCTTCAGACCGTGTTTCTCCACGGCTCTGCGGAGAATCCTGAGGCGCTTGGGATTCTCGACGTGGCCGGCCCGCGTTCGATGCGCGAGATAGTCGCTCGAGGCCACGAAGCCTGTCCTCCGCGGAGTGTTCGTGTAGATGGTCTTGTACCCCTCCCAGGGCGCTCCCGAGAGAAGGAATGCCTTTCCGAGCGGAAGGGAAACCTCCTCGCGAAAGCGGTCGTCGCTCGAGAGCGAGTAGAAGCCTTGCGCGTCCCGGTAAACGGTAATCCTCACGTCTCTCCTGAAACGGGCGAAATCGTAGGCATGGTTCAGACGCCCGATCTCGATCTCGCGGACAGGAAGGCTCCTTTCCTTGATGAGAGCGGAGAGCTGCGCCTTCCTTCTGCCGATCTCCGACCGGTCTGAGAAATCGAATCCCTCCTGGGCCCAGTAGTACCGGCCAACCGAGAGGGAGGCGCTCAGCCGAAACTGGTTAAAGCCGAGGTCGCGGAAGAGCCGTTCGTAATGCCGGAAGAGCGTCGAGGCGTAACCCGATCTCTGCGCGGTCAGCCGGATGTGATCGATGTAGACGACCTTGAGCCTCGCGCCCTTCAAGAACGCGCGTACCCCGAGCGTCGGGTCGATCAGGGACACGAAGCTCAAGGTGAGCTCGCCGACGCGCTCCTCCCCCTGGAAGATCTGCGTGTCGTAGACGACCCGGTCTTTGCCGAAGAGAAGGAGGTTCTCCCGGTGCTCGAATTCGTGAGTTCGGGTAGAGAGCGCTTCGAAGAGGGCGCCTGGCGAGATCGCGTTTCCGAAGAGGTTCGCCCAGCGTCTGACGAGCTTCGCCCGGGACGGAACCTCGCTGATGAGGAAGCGTGTGCCCTTTCCGCTCTTCTTGAGAATCGTCGGGTCGAGCTCGACGCCGAAAAGCTTTTTCTCAGCGATCAGCCTCTCGAAGTCCCGGAGGATGTCCTGGCGTGATGGGCTCGGCCGATAGGGCCTCTCCTGCACGCGGTCCGGATCTTCGATCACAGGCGCTGGGCCTCGCCGTCCTCCACACGAACCGCCTTCAAGCAATTCTCGATCGACAGGTTACGCCGCACACGAGAACGTGAAACGTCTCACAGACGCGACCTTTATCTTGCACCATATTGCGCGAGGAGAAAGGAGGTGAAGAAACGATGGAAGCGATCCTTTCAGACGACCTGCTCCTCGAGTCGGGAGCGTTCGTGGGCGCGTTGGCGCTCTTGGTGCTCGTGCTCGGAAGCGTCCTTCTCGGCCGTCTTGCCGATCGAGAAAAGACGGGCAAGCGGTTCTTCTGGGCGGAGTGGCCTTTTCCGGGTGCGGAGCCCGGGGTGACCGAAGAGCGCGGGATCTCGCGCGCGGCCTGGGGAGAGCAAACGGACCACGAATGCTGGGGCGCTCCGAGAGGAAGTGCCTCGGCATTCGTTTACCTCCCCGCCTGCGGGGAGGCGGTCCCGCGTTGAATGGAACTTGCCGGGGTCCCAGACTCAAAAGCCGTGGTTCGACCGACGGCCCTCGAACTCTTCAAAGGCGTTTCCGATCCAGACGTCCAGCGGATAGCCCGCCTGTGCACGGAGCGGCGCTATCCGCAGGGGGCCACGATCTTCTCCGAGGGAGATCCCGGCGACGCGATGTTCATCGTGAGGGAGGGGCTGATGAAGGGGAACCGTGATTCCCGTGCGCCTGACCCACGCGGACCTGGCCAACCTGATCGGAACCACCCGTCACGACGCAGATCAACAAGTTCAAGCGCTTGGGCCTGGTCAAACGCGAGGGCTGGCACTTAATTGTGAACTCGCGTTTGCTCATGAGGTTCCTCTCCCCCGAGGAGGTGCCATCCCAGGAGCTCGCTCACCGGGAGAGGCGACTGGCCGATCTCCGCCTCGTCTGCCCTTCTTTTCCCACACGGAAACCGAAACAGATAAG
>DASUAD010000507.1:0-3187 GCA_035763965.1 Thermoanaerobaculia bacterium
CCAGGACGACTCGGCGGATGGAGAGAACCGGTTCCCTGCTCCGGACCCGCACCGCGGCCAGAGCACGGTTTTCGACGCGAGCGGTTTCACGTTCGCCGCCGGCACGTCTTTCTCCGCGCCGCGGGCCGCGGGCGCCGCCGCACTCGTCAAGCAGAAGCACCCCGGATGGACTCCCGCGCTCGTCAAGGCGGCGTTGACCGAGACGGCGACCCGGCCGACGGACTCGGGGAGGATCGGCGCGGAACGCGTCATGTCCCGGGGCTCCGGTGACATCGATCTCGCGGCCGCTGCCACCGTCGAGAGCCTCGTCCTTCCGACGAGCACGAGCTTCGGGCGCGTGACGACGGAGACCCTGCCGTTGACTCTCACGAGAGCGTTCACGTTGAAGAACCTCTCGAGCGCGACCGTGACCTACTCGATCGAGGCACAGCGGTCGGCAGGCGATGCGTTCGTCACCGCGGCCGCCGAACCGACAGGCGTCACCCTCGGGCCAAGCGAGGAGAGAACCGTGACTCTTCGCGTGACCGTCGCGAGTGGCGTCTCGGACCTCCTGACGGACTCCGAGGGGTTCCTCGCCGTATCCGACGGCCGGATGACGATCCCCGAGATCCTGTACGTGCCGTGGTGGATCCGGACCGTTCCGCTGAGGCCCTCCGAACCCTACCTGCGGGCGATCAATAGTCGGGGGAAATGATCCCTCACCGGTCCGCCCGAGCGAAGCGGGGGATCTCTTTCGACACCCTCCTTAGCGAAGAACTTCCATGAACGCCGCGTCCTCGGGGAGGTCGCACTCGCACCATGCCAGGAGCATTCCCTCTTCCCCGGCGAGCTCGACGACCCGGCACCGGCACGTGAAGCACACACGGCCGACGATGAGGCCCGACACGGTGTAGCGATCCGCAAGCGGAAAGCTCCGTTGCAAGGTCCCGCCGCTTCTCACCGAATCTCGCAGAGTCGCTCTCTTTTTCAAACGCCGCGGCCCTCGAGTCGTACGATTCGCCGCTCGAGCTCTCCATAGGACAGTCGAATCATCGCCCGGGTCTCCGTAAACTCCGCGGTCACGCGTTTTTCGAAACCGTCGAAGCGGCTTTCGAAACCGTCGAAGCGGCTTTCGAAACCGTCGAAGCGGCTTTCGAAACTGTCGAAGCGGCTTTCGAAACCGTCCAAGCGCCTCTCGAGGCGATCGAGTCGATCGGTGTTCGCGCCCAGTCCCTCGGCCAGCACCCGGATGTCGCTTCGGAGGCCTTCGGCCACGACGTTGAAATGCCGCTTGATCTCGTCCGCAGTTTCCTGGTCCATCAACCTTTCTTGTCGCGAGCCTAACTCACGCGGAAGCTTCCGGGGAATGGATGAGTTGGCCGGGAGCTTGCAGTGATCGCGCGAAAGATGGAAATCGGTCAGAATCCGGGCACCGCGTCCCCGGACGTTCCTGTTCGCGAGCCCTCCGGGATTCTCGCCGTGCGAACGCGGTTCCTGCGCCGGCGCGTGCCCGGCCGCAAGCTGCCCCGCCCGAGCTCGGGGCTGCTCCTCGTTCTCTTCCTGCTGCTTCTCGTCGGGGGAATCGGTGCCGCGATCCACCGACGCGTCCTCGAGTCGGAGTTCGAGTCCCGCGTCGCGCGGAGCAAGGCCACACCGTTCGAGATCAAGCGAATCCGACGGGAGCTCGTCGATCTCGAGCTCGACGAGAAGGCTCTCGCGAGCGCGCTCGACACGCGGCTGAAGCTGCTGGAGAACGCGAAGAAGAACGAGTTCTACGTCGCCATCGACACGAAAAAGCGCCAGTTCTCGTTTCACTTCGCGAACAAGAAGCTGCGGGACGCGCCGGTCGAGATCGGCGCTCCGCGGACGGTCGTCTCCGGCCGCAAGACCTGGACCTTCGCGGCGCTCACCGGTTCGTTCAACGTCGAGGGAAAGTACAGGGACGGCGCCTGGCACGCACCCGAGTGGGTTTTCCGCATGAACGGCAGGAAGCCGCCGCGGCCGCTCCCGACGGTGAAGAACGGCCTGGGGAAGTACGTCATCAACCTCGGAAACGACTACGTCATCCACTCCCCGCCCCCGCCGGAGAGCCCTCTGAAAGGGGCCAAGCCCGGGTCGTTCCTGGTTCCGGAGGCGGACCTCGCCGCAATATGGCCGCGAATCGGGCCCGAGACACGGGTCTACGTGTTCTGAACGGACCGACGTGATCGAGCAGAAATACCGTCTGGGCTTCCTCGGAGCATGGGGACTCTTCGTCGTCGGCGCGATCCTCGCGGCCGCCGTCGCCACCGCGGAATGGCAGAACTTGAGGGACGCGCAACGTCTCCGCAAGCTCGACGTCATCGATCGAATGATCGAGGCACGGTTGGGACCGCGCCTCGACCTGCTCCGGGGCGCCGCGGAAGAGAGCGAAGGCCGGGTCGAGCAGCTCCATTCGGCGATGCGCGACACGGAGCTCAAGCTCGACGAGTCTCAGGATACCGGCCAGCTCATCGTGGTCTCGACCGCGGAAAACCGGCTCTATGTGCGGCGGGAGGGCAGAACGATCTTCCAGGCGATCTGCTCGACCGGAAAGGGAACGACCTTGACCGACGCCTCCGGTCGCAGCATGGTCTTCAACACGCCGACCGGCAAGTTCCGGATCGTCCGGAAAGAAGAGAACCCGCTCTGGGTGCCCCCCGACTGGCATTTCATCGAGGAGGCCCGCAAGAAGGGAAAGCGGCTCGTCCGACTCGAGCCCGGCGTGGCGATCGACGCGGCGACCGGGGCACCGGCGGGAAGCGAAGAGAGCGTCCACAACTGGGGCCCGAGGCGCCGTTCACGGGTATTGAGCGTGAGGCGCAACACGGTCGTGGAAACCCGACCGGACGGCACCGAACGGGAGCTGCCGCCCGGAGAGATCATCGAGGCGGGCGGCGCGATCGTCATGCCGCCGCACGGCACCCCGCAGCGCAGATTTGACAAGGTCCTCGGCAAGTACCGGCTGAACATGGGCAGCGGTTACGGAATCCACGGGACGATGTATCCCGACCAGCTCGGAAGGAGCGTGACGCACGGCTGCGTGCGCCTCGGCGACGCCGATATCCAGAAGCTCTTCGCAATGGCCAACGTCGGAGACCAGGTCCTGATTTATTGAGGCCATCCCCCCGCGGCCCCTGATGAGGTCGGTTAAACTACCGACCCCTCGGGAAGCACGGCCGCGCCGGGG
>DASUAD010000508.1:0-13389 GCA_035763965.1 Thermoanaerobaculia bacterium
GAGGCGGTTCCGCGGGATGTCGGCGTCGAGATTGCGAAGGTTGTGCTGGCGGGCACCGCGAATGCGGAGAAACTCCATGGGAGAGCGGATTGTAGCCGCCGGGCTCGAAGGTTCCCTGGGGCTGGCGGCGGGGGCCCTGACCGCACAGGAGGTGGTCAAGTCCCGGCAGGTGCGTCAGATATCGAGCCGCGCCAGACGAGAGCGACCGTCAAGAGTTCCTGTTGACTTCCGTGAAAGAAGGCCCGTAGACTTATGTCATGGGGGGATAAGCCCCTCGAAAGTCTAGGAACTCCCACAAGTTACGGAGAAAAGAAATGTCGTCACGACTTCGGGCCAAAGCCACGATTGTGCGCTGGGTGGGATTCGGAGCTCTGCTCCTCGGGATCGGATTGATCTTTCCCGCTGAAGTCAAGGCACAGGCCCACGGCGTGAGCATCTTCAAGACCTGCGTCACTCCGAAGAACCGGTGCGGGAGCAACGCCGATTGCCCCGATCCCAACTCGTGCTCGGGCCTGGGAATATGCACGTCGGCCGCCGGCGACAACATCACCGAGTGCACGATCACCCTCTCGAACACCGATCCATCGTTGGACGACGTGACCGTGCTCGCCGCTTCGGACACGGTTTCCGCAGCCGCGGGACCCCAGACGTTCAACAACCTGCCGGTGAGCGGCACGACCGGGACGACGTCGGGCGACTGCACGGGCGCCATCGATCCGTTGACGGGGTGCAGGCTCGCCCCCAACGCCACGGTGAGCTTTCTTTCGAACCAGTACGTGATTCAGCCGGCGGACCCGAGCCCGCTCAACGACCAGGCGACGGTTCAGGTCCGGGACGAGTGCAACGTCAACCCGACGGGATGCAGCTCGACTCCGAACAACGTTCAGTTCACGGCGTCGACGACCCTCGAGTCGGGATGCTTGCCCGGGCCGACGTGCACGCCGACGCCGACGAACACTCCGACGACTGTCGCCACGAATACGCCCACGAACACGCCCACGAACACGCCCACCAACACGCCCACCAACACGCCGACAACGGGGATGGCACCGCCTCCGGTTCCGACGCTGTCGTTCCCGATGCTCGCCCTGCTCGGATTGATGCTCGCGGGAGTGGGGCTGTTCCTGGCGCGACGTTAACGACCCAGACTCCGAGACTCGAAGCTCCGGGACCCGAAAGGGTCCCGGTTTTTTTGGCCTGATTTTTCCTTAGGAATTCCTCAAGAGGACCCGCCGGCAGCGCGCGACGGACCATCGTTGCGTCAGGTGGTCCGGATTCGTTTCTTACCACTCGACCGGATTCTGTTCGCCGCAGCAGCGATCGCGTGCGCTCCAATCCCGGTTTCGGCGGCGGATCAGATCGTGCAGGTTGGACCCGGGTTCTCCTTCTCCCCCTCGATGGTCACGGTCGCGCCCGGCGAGATGGTGACCTGGCAGTTCAACGAGCTCCACACCACTACGAGCGACACGCAGAGCGGCCCCGAATTCTGGGACTCCGGGCTGCTTTCCACCGGGAGCTTCTCCCATACTTTCAACACGCCGGGCACGTATCCCTACTATTGCGCCCTCCACAGCTTCCCCGGCGGCACGTTGATGAACGGGGTCGTCCAGGTCACCGGCGCGGGCGCGACCCCGACCGCGAGCCCGACGTCGACGCCAATATCCACGCCGACATCCACGCCGACCCCGACGGCCGGAGCGCCGACGGCGACTCCCGTGGGCGGTCCGGGAACGGCGGGAATCCCCGATCTCGATGCGGGAGGACGTCTCCTTCTCGCCCTGGCGCTCGCGGCCGCAGGTCTCGCCGCGCTCCTCCACTCCGGGCGCCGATAAAGTCCCCGGCCGGCCCCGTGACTCGGGTCACCCGCGGAACGCGCTGACCGGGCTATACT
Source organism: Thermoanaerobaculia bacterium (assembly GCA_035763965.1). GTDB lineage: Bacteria > Acidobacteriota > Thermoanaerobaculia > UBA5066 > Gp7-AA6 > Gp7-AA6. The sequence goes on from DASUAD010000508.1 coordinate 1,892, forward strand.
CAAAAACAAAACACCTCAACCGATGGAAACGCCGCTGCGGGTTCTCCTCGTCGCGGCCTCGCGGAACGACGCCGAGCCGATGCTCGGGGAGCTGCGGCGCGCGGGATACGAGGTCACGTGGGAGCTGGTGCGCAACCGCTCCGAGATGGAGCAGGCTCTCGCACGGAAGGGCTGGGACGTCGTGCTTTCGGCCCCCGCGCTCCCCCGCTTCGACGCGCTCGCGGTTCTGCAGACGGTGTCGGCCGCCGCGATCGAGGCGCCCCTGCTCGTCGTTTCCGACGCGATCGACCGGGACGGTGGGCTCTCCGGCCCGAGCGCCGGCGCCGAGAACTGCCTGGCGCGGACGTCGCTCTCCCGTCTCGGAGTGGACGTCGAGCGCCAGCTGTCCGCAGCACGCCTGCGCCGGGAGAGGCGGATGGCGCGACAGGCGCTCCGGGAGAGCGAGTCGCGGTTTCGCGCGCTTGCCGAGAGCGCCTCCGACGCAATCCTGACGACGGACGCCGACGGTCTCGTGCTCTTCGCCAACCGCGCGGCCGAACGCATTTTCGGGCACGCGATTCCCGCGCTGATCGGCCGACCGATCGAGCGGCTGCTTCCCGGTCTACTGCCGCTGGCTCTCGAGGCCACCGGCCCCGAGGATGAATCCGACAGAGTCCCCATCGAGTGGAAGGGTCTCCATGCAAACGGCCGCGAGATCCCCACCGAGCTTTCGCTGGCGAGTCTCCACCGCAACGGAAAACGGCTGCTCACGGTGGTCGCGCGGGACATCACGGAGCGCAAGCGCGCCGAGAGCGCGCTGAAGTCTTCCGAGGCCCGCAAGAGCGCCGTGATCGAGGCCGCGTTCGACGCCATCGTCACGATCGACTGCGAGGGACGAATCCTCGAGTTCAATTCGGCGGCCGAGCGGATGTTCGGGTATTCGCGAAGCTCCGCTCTCGGGCATCTGATGGCGGAGAAGATCGTCGCACCGGCAAACCGCCCGGCGCACCGGCAGGGATTGGCGCGATTCATTGCCACGGGAGAATCCGGGATCATCGGCAGCACTCTCGAAATGAGCGCGATGCGCTCCGACGGCACCGAGTTTCCGATCGAGCTGACGATCACGCAGCTCCCCTCCGAAGGCCCTCCGATCTTCACCGGTTACATCCACGACATCTCGGAGAGAAAGCGCGCGGAGGCGGCGCTTCGCGAATCGGAAGAGCGGTTCCGGGTGGCCGCGCAGATCTCGACCGATCTCGTGTACGAGTGGGACCTGCGCAGCGGAGAGGTTCTCTACCTTCACAACCGCGCGCCGAGCCCGCACCACTTCCCCGCCACTCAGGAGGAGTGGGAAAAGATCGTTCACCCCGACGACCGCGAACGGGTGGTCGGCTCGATCCGCCGAACTCTCGACTCGGATCGGCCGTTCTTCGAGGAATATCGGGTCGTTCTGGCCGACGGTTCGGTCCGGGTGCGGATCGGGTACGGGAAGGTTCTCCGGGATCACAACGGCCGCCCGGTGAAATGGATCGGGGTCGACAAGGACGTTACGGAGCGGCGGCGCACCGAGACCGCGCTGAAGGAGAGCGAACAGAAGCTCCGGACGCTCGTCGGGAACGTGCCGGTCGTCCTGTTCGCCGTGGACCGGAACGGGACCTTCATGCATTCCGAGGGAAAGGGGCTGGAGGCACTGGGGCTGAAGCCCGGAGAGGTCGTCGGCCAGTCCGTGTGGCAGGTCTACCAGGAGTTCCCGGAGGTGCTCGATCACATGCGGCGCGCTCTCTCGGGCGACGCGCACACGGCCACCGTCCGGATCGGGGAGCTCGCTTTCGAAACGCGTTACGCGCCCTACCGCGACGTGGATGGGCGGGTCGCCGGCGTCATCGGAGTCGCCACGGACGTCACCGAGCAGCGGCGCGCGGAGCACGCCGTTCGCGCGAGCGAGTCCCGCTATCGCACTCTCTTCGAAAGGAACCTGGCGGGGGTCTTTCGCATCACTCTCGACGGGAAGATCCTCGAATGCAACGAAGCGTTTGCCCGGATCTTCGGTTATTCCTCACCGTCCGACGCGCTCCACCAGCCGGCGCTCGACTTCTACCTGCACCCGGGCGACCGCAGCACGTTCATCAAGCGCATCCAGGAGCGAAAGAGCGTGAGTAACTACGAGATGTTCGCCCGGCGACGCGATGGAACGCCGGTGTGGGTGCTCGAGAACGCCACGCTCGTCGACGGACCGGACGGTCCGGGGACCACGATCGAAGGCACGGTCATCGACATCACCGAACGCAAACGGGCGGAGGAGCAGGTCCGACATCTCGCTTTCCACGACGCGTTGACGGGGCTGCCGAACCGGCTCCTGTTCAACGACCGGCTCGCGGTCGCGGTGGCGCAGGCGCACCGCAACGACCAGACCCTCGCAATCCTCTACCTCGACCTCGACCGCTTCAAGGTCATCAACGACTCGCTCGGTCACACGATCGGCGACGAGCTGCTGCGGCGGGTCGCGGACCGGCTGCGGGCCTGCGTCCGGGAGGAGGACACCGTCGCCCGTCTCGGAGGAGACGAGTTCATCATCCTGGCGCCGCGGGTCGAGTCGGAGAGGGGCGCGGAGACCGTGGCGCGGAAGATCCTCGCCGCGATCCGGCTGCCGTTCGCGGTGGAGGATCGCGACTTCTTTCTGACGACCTCGATCGGAGTCAGCCTCTATCCGGGCGACGGCGTCAATCCCGAGGCGCTCGTCCAGAGCGCCGACGCCGCGATGTACCGCGCAAAAGAGCAGGGGCGCGACAATTTTCAACTCTACACCCCCGCGATGACGGCGCAGGCAATCGATCGGCTCTCGCTCGAGAACCGCCTTCGGCAGGCCCTGCACAACGAAGAGCTCGTCCTGTACTACCAGCCGATCGTCGACCTGCAGGACGGGCGGGTTCGCGCCGCGGAGGCGCTTCTCCGGTGGCGCCATCCCGAACGGGGCCTTCTTCCGCCGGCCGAGTTCATCACCCTGGCGGAGATCTCGGGCTTGATCTCGCCCATCGGGCAGTGGGTCATGCAGACCGCGTGCGAACAGATTCGCGAGTGGCAGGCGCTCGGGCATCCGCGCTTCGCGGTTTCGGTGAACCTGTCCCCCCGCCAGTTTCAGCAGGCGGACCTCGCTTCACAGGTCGCGGATGCGCTCGGGGCGAGCGGAATCGACGCGAGCTGCCTCGAGCTCGAGATTACCGAATCGAACGCCATGGAGAACGCGGAGCTCACGATCGCCACTCTCTGGGACCTGCGACGGCTCGGCGTCGGGATCGCCCTCGACGACTTCGGGACCGGTTACTCCTCGCTGAACTACCTGAAGAGGTTTCCGATCGACCGGGTCAAGCTCGACCAGTCGTTCGTTCGCGACGTGGTCACCAATTCCGAGGACGCTGCGATCGTCCGCGCCGTCATCGCGATGGCGCACACGCTGCGGCTTGTGGTCACCGCGGAAGGCGTCGAAAACGCGGACCAACTGTCGTTTCTCCGGCAGAACCGGTGCGACGAGATGCAGGGGTTTCTGTTCAGCCCTCCCGTGGCGGCCGACGAATTCCAGAAGCTGCTGCTCCGGCGTCAGTCGCTGCCGGCGATCGCCTAGAAGCGCGTCCCGGCGTCCGCGGATCCGGGATCTCCCGGACCATCTCGTAGGCGTCCAACCCCGGCCCGTAGTAGGACTCGATGCGCCCGGTCTCGCGGAACCCGAGCCGGCGATAGAACGCGATCGCTCCCGCGTTGCGGACGTCGACCTCGAGGATCGGCCGACGGGCTCCGGCGGACGCGAGCCGTTTCAGGAGCGCCTCGAGAAGACCCCGGCCGATTCCGCGCCGGCGTGCCGTGGGGAGAACGTCGAGCGTGACGACGTGCGCGAGGTCGTGCCCGCCCGAATAGCCGAGCGCAAAGCCGTCGATCACGCCGCCCTCCTCCGAAACGAGGCACTCGGCGCCCGGCAGCTCGAAGAACCGACGCAGCTGCCCGCGTGTATACGCGATCCCCGGCTCGAAACAGATTCGATCGATTTCCCAGAGCCGGCGGAGATCTCCGGTCACCGCGTTTCGGATCATCCCGGGAGAGTCTAGCCCGGACTATTCATGAGCACCCGGCCGAAACACGCAGAACCGATTACGCCAGGACCAAATGCGACAGAACGAACGTCTTTGAGCGCAGGTAGTGCGGGCTAGACTGTCCACGATGAACGGGGGCCGCGTCGAGTCGATCCACCTGGCCGCCAGCGCCGGAGAGCAGCTGATCGTCGTCGACACCGCCCGGGCAGTGCCCGGCCGCGGGCTCGAGGGCGACCGCTATTTCGCGAAACGCGGCACGTATTCGCGCAGGGAGGGCGCCGACCGGGAGGTCACATTGATCGAGAGCGAGGCTCTGGAGGCGCTCGAGCGGGACTACGGCCTGCTCCTCGAACCGAAGGACAGCCGCCGGAACGTCGCGACGCGAGGCGTCGCGCTCAATCACCTCGTCGGGCGCCGGTTCCGCGTCGGCGAGGTCACGCTGCTCGGGCTGCGTCTCTGCGAACCGTGCGGCCACCTGGAACGGATGTCGGGCAAACCGGTGAGCGAGGGGCTGGTGCATCGCGGGGGCCTCCGCGCGCAGATCCTGACCGAGGGGTTGATCCGGGTGGGAGACGCGGTGGAGCCCGTCGAGAACTGATCTATCGGGATCGCTCCCGCATGGCGCGGTCGGCATCGCGCTTCAAGTCCCTTTCCCGAATCGCATCCCGCTTGTCGTGCAGCTTCTTGCCGCGGACGAGGGCGATTTCCGCCTTGGCTCTCGGACCCTTGAAGTAGAGCGACAGCGGAACGCACGCGAGACCGCGGGTCGAGACGGCGCCGGCCCACTTGTCGATCTCCCGCCGGTGGAGCAGGAGCTTGCGTTCCCTCTCGGGGGGGTGGTTCGACCAGGATCCCGCGCTGTAGGGCGAAATGTGCGCGCCGACCAGGAATGCCTCTCCGGACCGGAACTGGACGTAGGAGTCCTTGAGCTGTGCCCGACCGTCGCGCAGCGATTTCACCTCGGTCCCGCTCAAGACGAGGCCCGCCTCGGTGCGGTCCTCGATGAAGTAATCGTGGAACGCTTTCCGGTTCGTCGCGACCGTTTTGACGGTCCCGGACCGCACGGGTTTTTCTTTCGGTCTCATCGCGATCTGTTCGACAGGATAAATGCGTTTCCGCCCGCTCATCGCGAAGGCCCGTCGGGAGCATCTGCCGGCAAGGTCGCCCCGGCCGCACCGGTCGAGGACAGTGGCCCGCGCGCCACGCAGGTGTGTCGGAATCGCCACGTGCGCGCCCGGCGACGAAGCGGCGTCCAGGTCCGTAAACCCAATCCAGACAGCAGGATGCGGGAATTCTCAGCGGAACGGCCCGGGCTGGCATCAACGGTGCGGTAGCCGGCCGTGAAAACCGTGTCGCGCGCACAGACCACACTTCGCACGAGCGTCTCGATCGAGGGCGTCGGCCTTCATTCGGGGCATCCGGTCCGGGCGAGCTTTCGTCCGGCGCCGGCGAACCACGGAATCGTCTTCCGCCGCCTCGACCGGCCGGAAACCGTGATTCCTGCCCGGGTGGAGTCGGCGAGCACGTTCGACTACGCGACCACCTTGAGCGTCGACGGAGTCTCCGTCGGCACCGTGGAGCACGTGCTCTCGGCGGCCTTCGGAGAGGGGCTCGACAACTGCGTGATCGAGCTCGACGGGCCGGAGGTTCCGATTCTCGACGGGTCCGCGCTCCCCTTCGTCCGACTCTTCCACGCCGCCGGGTTCGAGCGGCTCGACGCGCCGGTCGGCTCCCTCTCGTGCTCGGAGCCGGTCCAGGTCTCGCGCGGCGGCCGCGGCGTTTCCTTCCGGCCCGACGGACCGGGTCTCACGATCACGTACGAGATCGATTTCCCGCATCCGGTCGTCGGACGCCAGGAGCTCACGGTCGCCATTCGTCCCGAGGAGTACTCGACCCGGATCGCCCCCGCGCGGACGTTCGGGTTCGCGAAGGACGTCGAAGCGCTGCGCTCCCGCGGTCTCGCGCGCGGCGGGAGCCTGCACAACGCCGTCGTTCTCGACGAGGCGGGAGTGCTCTCGGGCCCGCTGCGCTTTCGCGACGAATTCGTGCGCCACAAGGTGCTCGACCTCGTCGGCGATCTCGCCCTGCTCGGGGTCGCGCTGGACGGCCACATCCACGCGCGAAAAGCGGGGCATGCCCTCCACATCGAGTTCGCTCGGGCGCTGGCCGCGGCCGCCCGGAGACCGGCGGCCCGGGACGCTGCCGTCGAACGTCCGCGCCGCCGCGCCTCCCGTTAGCGCGGTCCGGGCGGGGTCCGGAAGACTCGCCGACCATGACCGCCGGAACGACCCCCGGCGACTAGAATCCCGTGGAGCATGCTCCACAGGGTCACGGTCGCTCTCCTGCTGTGCGGCGTCATCGGTGTCCCCGTCGCGGCGGGTCAGGAGAACCAGGGACCCCGGGTCCGTGACCTCCGCGTCGAAGCGCGGGGCCGCGACGTCTTTCTCACGTTCGCGCTCGCCGGCGCCCTGAACCCCGAACTCGCGCGGAAGATCGAGGCGGGCCTGGAAACGGCCATCCGGTACGACATCCGCCTGTACCGCCGGTATCCTTACTGGTTCGACGACATGGTGGAGCAACGGAAATACCGCGCGGCGGTCACGTTCGACCCGGTGACCCGCGAATACGCGGTCGACGAGACCCTCGACGGCAGACCGCTTCGCCGGACGACCACGCGCGAGTTCTCCGAAGCCACGCGGCTCCTCCTCGCCCGCGAAAACCTCCTCGCGTTCCACCTCCAGCGGGGCCGGCCGACCCGAAACCTGTACGTGCTCATCCGCGCGAAATTCGACGCCGGGTACGTGTTCACCATCATTCCCGTCGACTCTCGGACCCCGTGGAGGAAATCCAGTCGCTTCAACGTCCGGGCAACGGCACCGTGAGCGGTCCGGGGGGGAGCGATCGCGAGGGCCGCGGCGAGAAGCGCCTGACGCTCATCGCCGAGCTTCAGCGGCACCGGAAAGAGAACCGCCTCGTCGTCTTCCTGGCGCTCGCCGTCCTCGTCGTCTGGTCGGCGTCGTCCGTTCTCCGCCAGCGGGCAGAGGAGATGGACCCGGCGACGATCACTCGCGGGCTCCTCCTGTTCGTTCTCTCCTACCTGAACGTCACGCTCATCGCCGCGGTGCTCTTCGTGCTCTGCCGGACGCTCATCAAGGTGTGGCTCGAGCGGCGGCGGGGCGTGCTCGGGTCGCGCTTCAAGACCCGCCTGCTCGTCACGTACGTGGGTCTGACCGCGATCCCGATCGGACTGCTCTTTTTCACCGCGACCGGATTCCTGCAGAGCTCGATCGACCGCTGGTTCTCCTCGCCCGTGCGCGAGGTCGTCGTCCGCGCCCGCTCGGTGGAAGACATGGCCGAGAGGCGGATCGTCGAGGACGCCATGGAGGATGCCCGTTTACTCGCCCGCCTCCCGGTCGGGGGCGTCTCCCGCGATCGCCTGGAGCGCGGCCTCGAGGATTTCCGCCGCGAACAGCGTCTCGCGTCGGTCGAGGTGTACCGCAGCGGGATTCGCGAGCGCTCCGTGGCGGACTTCGGTGAAGTCGCTCCGCTTCCCGCCGCGACGCTCCAGTCGGCGTTCTCGCGCGGAGAGGCTCTGAAGATGGAGGTCCTGCCCGACGGGTCCCACCTGTACCGTGCCGCGAAACGGTCCGGGGAACGCGTCTTCGCGGCAGGAGTCCGGATACCGCCCGCCGACGCCCGATCGATGCGCGCGATCGCCTCCGCATGGAGCGATTATCAGAAGCTCGAGGTGCAGAAGCCGGCCATCAAAGCCGCGAACGTGTCGACGTTCCTGCTGATCACGCTGGCGGTGCTCCTGGCGTCGATCTGGACGGGGATGACGCTCGCCCGCCGGATCACCGGACCGATCGGCGCGCTCGCGGAATCAACCCGGCGCATCCGCGCGGGCGACCTGTCCGCGCGGGTCGACGTTGCGGCGACGGACGAGCTCGGCGTGCTCGTCGACTCGTTCAACAGCATGGCGGCAGGGCTCGAACAGGCGCGCGACACGACGCTCCGGTCGAACGAGGAGCTCCAGGCGATCAACCGGCGTCTCGAGATCGAGCGGCGCCTCTTTTCGACGGTCCTCGAATCGGTGACGACCGGCGTGCTCGCGTTCGACGCCAACGGCGCGATCACGGTCGCGAACCCGGCCGCGCGCTCGCTCCTGTCGCTCGACGGAACCGACCTCACCCTCGAGCGGCTGCGGCTCCGCCCGGATCTCGAGGCGCTGGTGGAGCTCCTGGAGGAGGCCGGCAGAGGAGCGGCGCCCGCGAGCCCCCGGGAGCTCATCCTCTCCGGCGGCGGGGAGGAGCGTCGGCTCGAGATCGCGCTTCGCCCGCTGTCGGCGGCGTCCGCAGGCGGGGAGGGCGGCTGGGTCGTGGCGGTCGAGGACACGACCCACGTGGCCCGGGAACAGAAGCTCGCGGCCTGGAGTGAGGTCGCGCGGCGCGTCGCCCACGAGATCAAGAACCCTCTCACTCCGATCCGCCTCTCCGCCGAGCGCATCCTCCGCCGCCTGCGGGCTGGAGAGCCCGACCTGCCCGAGACGATCGAGCGCGGCACCAAAGTGATCGTGGACGAGGTCGGCGTGCTCAAGTCCCTCGTCGACGAGTTCTCGCGCTTCGCGCGCCTGCCGCAGATGAAAGCGGAACCGGTCGACCTCGCGGATCTCGCCGTCTCGACCGTCCGACTCTTCGAAGGCGCCCGGGACGGCGTGCAGGTTTGCGTCGACTCGCGGCTCTCGCGCGACCGGGTGCTGCTCGATCCCGAGCAGATCAAGCGGGTTCTGATCAACCTCATCGACAACGCTCTCGAAGCCTGCGGTCCCGCGGGCGAGATCGTCGTCCGCCTGTCCGACCGGGCCGGAGGCGTGACCATCGAGGTCGCGGATACCGGACGCGGAATCCCGGCCCGCGACCGCGAGAAGTTGTTCCTGCCCACCTTCACGACCAAGGGACGCGGCACCGGCCTGGGTCTCGCGATCGTTTCGCGCATCGTCGCCGACCACAACGGCACGATCCGCGTCGAGGACAACCGGCCGACCGGCGCCCGGTTCATCATCGAGTTGCCGGCGGCGTGAAGAAGCGTCGAGTCCTCGTCATCGACGACGAGAAGGCGATCCGGGAGACGCTCTCGGAGATCCTCTCGGACGAGGGCTACGCGGTGACGGCGGTCGAGAGCGCCGAAGAGGGCCTCCGCCGTTTCATGGACGAGCGTTACGACCTCGTCTTCCTGGACGTCTGGCTCCGGGATCGCGACGGATTGTCGGTCCTCGAGGCAGCCGACGGACGGCTCCGGGAGGTGCCGGTCGTGATGATCTCGGGCCACGCGAGCGTCGAGACGGCCGTTCGCGCCGTCCGGCTCGGAGCCTACGACTTCCTCGAGAAGCCGCTCTCCCTCGATCGCGTCGTGCTGACCGCGCAGAAGGCGATCGAGAGACGGGATCTGCTCGCCGAGGTCGCGAGCTTCCGCGGACGTCGCGAGTCGGAAGCGGCAATGCTCGGAGAATCGGCCCCGATGCGGCGTTTGAAAGAGGAGATCGCCCGCGTGGCGCCGACCGACGCCCGCGTGCTGATCGTCGGCGAGAACGGCACCGGCAAGGAGCTCGTGGCGCGCCAGATCCACCGGCTCTCGCAGCGCGCCGAATCGCCGCTCGTCGAAGTCAACTGCGCGGCGATTCCGGAAGAGCTGATCGAGTCGGAACTGTTCGGACACGTCAAGGGGTCGTTCACCGGGGCTTCGGAAGATCGCCGCGGGAAGTTCGAAGAGGCGGATGGCGCGACGCTCTTCCTGGACGAAGTCGGCGACATGTCGGCGAAGACGCAGGCGAAGGTTCTCCGGGCGCTGCAGGAGGGCCGCTTCACGCGCGTGGGCGGTTCGCGCCAGATCGCGTCGGACGCCCGCGTCCTCTCCGCCACCAACAAGAATCTCGTCGAGGAGATCCGGCGCGGCGCATTCCGGGAAGATCTCTACTTCCGGCTCGCGGTCGTTCCGATTCCGGTGCCTCCGCTGCGCGAGAGGACGGATGACATCCCTCTGCTCGCCGGGCATTTCCTGCGCGAAGCGTCGGTCCGCTTCGGTCGAAAACCCAAGACGCTTTCCTCCCCCGCGATCGAGGCGCTCCAGGCCTATCGCTGGCCCGGCAACGTCCGGGAGCTCAAGAACCTGATCGAACGGCTGATGATCCTCTCGCCCGCCGAGGAGATCCGGCGCGAGGACCTTCCCGCCGAGTTCCACGATCGATTCGAGGGCATCTCGCCGGACGCGCCCCTTCGATCCGCGCGGGAGGACTTCGAGCGGCGCTACATCCTGGCGGCGCTCAAGCGGTATCGCGGCAACGTCTCGCGGACCGCCGAGGCTCTCGACCTCGAACGCTCGAATCTGTACCGGAAGCTTCGGACGTACGGAATCGAGGTCGAGAGAGAGTAGCGGCGGAAACGGGATCGGGAACGGGCAATCGACTCACCGATTACCCGTCGCCGGCTTCCTCCAGCAGGCGCAGCTCCATCACCTGCTCGGCGGAGAACCCCTCCAGGCGAAGGTAGTGCTCGGCGGTCATCAGCAGAGCTTCCACCGGCGTCAACCCCACGATCTCCGATCCCACGATCGGGACTCCGTGGCGTTCGGCCTCGGACTTCACGCACTCGAAGACCCGGTGGAGCGGACTCTTCTTGAAATTCGTCATGTTGATCGACACTTGAACCTGGCCTCGCTCGGCGAGCTCGACCGGCAGCGCCTTCACGAAGCGAAACCCGCCCCCCAGGTGGCGGATCGCCTTCGCGATGCGATCGGCGACCGCGAGATCGCGGGTTCCGAGGTTGATGTTGTACGCGATCAGCGGCGCCCGTGCGCCGACCGCCACGACCCCGGCGGTCGGATGGGGCTCGGGAGGCCCGAAGTCCGGTTTCCACTCCGGGGATTTCATCTTCAGAGGAAAACCCTCGAACTCTCCCTTGCGGATCTCTGCCAGATTGCGGCGGCGTTCCGAAGAGGCCGAGTCCTCGTACAGGTAGACGGGAATCCGATGCCGCCCGGCGATCTCCGCTCCGATTTCGCGCGACAGCGCCACGCACTCTTCGACCGTCGCGCCCCGGATCGGAATCACCGGGACGACGTCCACGGCGCCCATCCGCGGGTGCTCGCCGCGGTGGCGCGTGAGGTCGATCCGCGGCACGGTCGCCTCGAAGAGCGCCCGCACGCCCTCGCGCACCGCCGCGGCGTCCCCGACGAACGTCAGGACGCTTCGATTGTGGGAAGCGTCGGACGAAACGTCCAGTAAACGGACGCCCGGCGCCGACCGGACTGCTGCGGCGATCCCGGACACGACTTCCGAATTGCGCCCCTCGGAAACGTTGGGAACGCACTCGATGACCGTCTTCATCAGGGGTCTCGCGGTCCAGTTTATAATTTCTACCGATCGTGACCTTGTCGAACGTC
>DASUAD010000509.1:0-5751 GCA_035763965.1 Thermoanaerobaculia bacterium
TCTGCTGCGGTGGGAGCACCCGGAACTCGGGCTTCTTGCGGCAGGCGAGTTCGTCCCGCTGGCGGAAAAGTCCGGGCTGATCCTGCCGATCGGGCGGTGGCTTCTGAGCGCCGTCTCCGAGCAGGTTCGCGAATGGCAGGAGCTCGGTCATGCAAAGTTTCGAGTGGGGCTCAACGTGTCGCCTCGACAGTTTCAGGAGGCGGACTTCGTGGCCGAAGTGACCCGGGCGCTCGAGGAGAGTGGGATCCGTCCGGGGTCACTCGACCTCGAGATCACCGAGACGAGCGCGATGCAGGATCTCGAGACGAGTATCGCGAAGGTCCAACAGCTCAAGCGCCTGAACGTTCGAATCTCGCTCGACGATTTCGGAACCGGCTTCGCGTCCCTGAACCATCTCCGGCGCTTTCCTCTCGACCGCATCAAGCTGGATCGCTCCTTCGTGCAGGAGCTGCCGGGGAATTCGGATCAGTGCGCGCTCTCCCGGGCGGTCATCACGATGGCCCATGCGCTCCGGCTGATCATCGTCGCCGAGGGGGTGGAAACCGAGGAGCAGCTCGCGTTCCTCCGCGACGAAGGGTGTGACGAGGTGCAGGGCTTTCTCTTCAGCAAACCGTTGCCGGCGCCGGAGTTTCGCCAGCTCCTCGAGAGAGGTCTCGCCGTCGTACCGGGGGGATAGCCCGCTCTCGAAGACGACTCCTTCGGGACCGCCGCCCGGCTTCCCGGCGAACCTCCTTCCTGCAACATAATCCGCGCGTGGCCAGGGGGTCGAGCGGGGGTGGCCGCCGGTCCGGTTCCGATGCAGGACGATCTGCCGCGCGTCGCCTGAGGTCGGCTGCCTCCTCATGGCGCGCGTCCGTGCGGGGAACCGACGTCCTCGTCGCGAGCGTCGCCGCAGCCCTGTCGCTCGGACTCGGCGCCTGGGTGTTCGCTCGCGCACAGGCCGCGACTCATCTCGCGTTCACGCAGAAGTCGCAACTCCTGCAGGCGGCAATCACCGAGAGACTGGTTCTGCCTCAGGAAGACTTGACGACGCTCGCGAGCTTCCTCGAAGCGTCGGGCGGAACGACGACGCGCCGTCAGTTTCGTGTGCTGGCGGAACCCATGTTGAAACGCCGCCGGCTCGTGTACGCCTACGAGTGGCTTCCGGTCGTTCGCGAATCGGAGCGGCCGGCCTACGAGGCGGAAGCGCGCGCCGCCGGTCTGTCGGATTACCGATTCTGGGAGCTCGCGGGCGGAGAGCCGCGCATTGCCGGACGCCGCGACTTCTACGTCCCGATTCATTACATGGAGCCGCCGAGCGCCCTCGCGCTCGGCTTCGACATCGTCGCTTCCCCTCTCCGCTGGGACACGGCTCAGACGGCGCGCGACTCCGGACGCGTGTCGGTGTCGCACCCGTTCACGCTGGTCGAGGACGCCGGGAAGCCCGACGCTCTCCCGGTCGTCGCGATGTACTACCCGGTTTACAAAGAGGGTGACCCCGGCTCGGAGGCCGCGCGCCGGAGCGCGCTCGCGGGTTTCGGGATGGCGATCTTCCGCGTCGCGCCGGTCGTCGGAGACGCGTCCGCGGCGATCGATGCTTCCGGCCTCGGTCTCGTGCTGCGGGACCCGGAGGCGAAGGCGACACCTGTTCTGGCGGAACGGCCACTCGACGCGACGAAGCTGCCCCGTCGGACCGGATTCGATCTCGAATTTCCGGTGCAGTTCGCCGATCGCCGATGGATGCTCTCCGTCTTCACCCTTCCCGGGGCCTTCCTCCCTCCGAAGCGCGGAGCGATCGGGGTCGCCGCGGCCGGAGTGCTGGCCTCGCTGCTCGGCTTCGCCACCGTGACCGCGCTGCGGACGATTTTGCGCCTGCGGCGACAAGTAGAGAGGGTCGGCCCGTATCGTCTCATCGCGCGCCTCGGCGGCGGCGCGATGGGAGTCGTGTGGGAGGCGCGCCACGCTCTGCTCCGGCGGCCGACCGCCGTCAAGCTGCTCGCGCCCGGCACCGAAGGAGAGCGCGCGCTCGCGCGATTCGAGCGGGAGGTCCAGTTGACGGCGGGGTTGACCCACCCGAGCACGATCGCGATCTACGACTACGGCCGCACGGCCGACCACGTCTTCTACTACGCGATGGAGCTTCTCCAGGGCATCAACCTCGTGCAACTCGTGGAGCTCGACGGGCCGCTTCCGCCGGGCCGCGTCGTTCACCTGTTGCGCCAGGCCTGCGGAGCGCTGTCGGAAGCGCACGCCGCCGGCCTCATTCACCGCGACATCAAACCGGCGAACCTGATGGTCTGCCTCTATGGCGGAATCCCCGATTTCCTGAAGGTCCTCGACTTCGGGCTCGTCAAGGACGTCGGCGGCGTCGAAGCGGTCCCGCACTCCGGAGCGGCGGACAGCACGCACGACCCCGCCCTCTCGCAGGACGGCTCCCTTCTCGGAACGCCCCTGTACATGGCGCCCGAAGGGATGAGCGATCCCCGACACGTGGACGCTCGCGCCGACATCTTCGCGCTCGGCGCGGTTGGATACTTTCTCCTGGCCGGCAGGTCTCCTTTCGCCGGGCGCACCGCCATCGAGGTCTTCCGGATGGAGCGCCAGGGATCCCCGCCCCCGCTTTCGCGGGTCTCGCCGCATCCCGTGCCGGCCTCGCTCGAGGAGACGATCGGCCGGTGTCTCGCTTTCCACCGCGAGGACCGGCCGGACTCGGCCGAGGCGCTCGACGCGATGCTGCAGGAGTGCGCCGTGGCGCCGCCGTGGACGGTCGACGAAGCGCGGGCCTGGTGGAAGGAAAAGGGGCCTTCGGCGCTCGCATCGGTCCGAGCGGGCCGCGAGGAGCGGGATCAGGTCCTGATCCTCGCGTCCGACTCCGGCGGGAGGAGCTGACGCGCGCTCGACCGGGGCAATAGAATCCGGGCAACCAGAGCGAGGTCCGACATGTTGACCGTAGACGGCGCTTTCGATCGCATCGGGACGGCCCTCCGGCAGAGGGGATACGCCTTCACGAAAGAGGAGAAGGCATCCGACCCTTCCGGTGACCGGCTCGCCGTCTACACCTCGCCGAACATGGCGGCGCGCGTCAGCTGGAAGGGCAACGCCCGGCTGCTCGTCCTCGAGGTCGACTCGGACGGTTCGTGGGTCGAGTTCGCGAGGCGCAGCTTCGGCCCGAAGGGTCTCGAGGAGACGACGGTCGACGCGCTCGTCCGCGCGGTCGCCGACGAGGTCTCCGAGACATCGACAGACGCGGATTGAACCGCGCCGAAGGGCGGGCGCTGCCCGTTGTACGAGATCTGCTCTGCCGAAACCCGAGAGCGATTCTGAGTAGAATCGCGCGCCCGTAAACCCATGACACTAACTGCCGGCACGCGTCTCGGTCCGTTCGAGATCCTCGCTCCGCTCGGCTCCGGCGGGATGGGAGAGGTCTATCGGGCGAGGGACTCGCGGCTCGGTCGTGAGGTCGCGGTCAAGGTCCTCTCGTCGGAGTTCTCCTCCGACCCCGACCGCCGCCGGCGTTTCGAGCAGGAGGCGCGCTCGGCGTCGGCCTTGAACCACCCGAACATCGTCACGATCCACGAGATCGGGTCGTCGGGCTCGACGGTGTACATCGCGATGGAGCTCGTGAGCGGTGGAACTCTGCGGGAGCTTCTCCACGGCGGGGCGTTGCCGACGAAGAGGCTTCTCGACCTGGCGTTTCAGATCGCCGACGCGGTCGCCAAGGCGCACGCCGCCGGGATCGTCCATCGCGACCTGAAGCCCGAGAACGTCATGATCACGACCGACGGCACGGTCAAGATCCTCGACTTCGGCCTCGCCAAGCTTCTGAAACCGCCTTCGGACCAGCACTCCAACCTCGAGACGGCTCAGGAGACGAACGCCGGATCGGTGCTCGGCACGGTCGGGTACATGTCGCCCGAGCAGGCGAGCGGCAAGCCTCTCGATTTTCGCTCGGATCAGTTCTCGCTCGGCTCGATCCTCTACGAGATGGCGACCGGAAAGCGCGCGTTCCAGCGCGGCACGAGCGCCGAGACGCTGACCGCGATCATCCGCGAGGATACCGAGCCCGTCGGCCAACTCAATGCCAGCGTGCCGGCTCCCTTCCGCTGGATCGTCGAGAGGTGTCTGCAGAAGGACCCCGAGGAGCGCTACGCCTCGACGCGGGACCTCTCACGCGACTTGAGGAGCGTCCGCGAGCACCTCTCCGAGGTTCTCGTCCCCGGAGAAGTGTCCGGCCGGTCGGCGCCCGCTCGGTCCCGGCGCCGGTCTGCGCTTCTGCGCGGGGTCCTCGCCGGCGCGGCGCTCCTGGCGGCCTTCGGGGTCGGAGTGCTCGTCCAGAAACGTCTCGGCCGGTCTTCGCCACCCTCTTTCCAGCAGATCACTTTCGGCAGCGGCACGATCCACTCCGCGCGGTTCGCCCCCGACGGCCAGACGATCGTCTACAGCGCGGCGTGGGACGGGAATCCCCGCAAGCTCTTCTTGAAGCACCCGAGCAGCCCCGAGGCTTTGCCCCTCGAGCTGCCGAGCGCGAACCTCCTCTCGATCTCGCCGTCGGGCGAAATGGCGATCGCGGTCGACTGCCGGCTGGCCCATCCCTCCGTCTGCGAGGGCACCATGGCTCGCGCGGCGCTCACCGGCGGCGCGCCGCGCGACGTAGCCGAGCACATCCAGGACGCGAGCTGGACGCCCGACGGCTCGAATCTCCTCGTCGTTCGGGACGTCTCGGGCAAAGCCCGCATCGAGTTCCCGATCGGGAAGGTCCTCTACGAGACGACCGGCTACATCAGCGACGCGCGCCTGTCGCCGAAGGGAGACTCGATCGCCTTCATGGACCATCCGTATTCTCAGGACGATTCGGGCACCGTGGCGCTGCTCGACATGACCGGCAAGAAGACCACGCTGACGAGCCGGTGGAACAAGGAGGGTGGTCTCGCGTGGTCTCCTTCGGGCGACGAGATCTGGTTCACGGCGACGGACACCGGAGCGAACCAGTCTCTCTACGCGGTGACGCTCTCGGGCAAGGTTCGGGTCCTGATTCGCGTCCCGGGAGGGATCAAACTCCAGGACGTCGCCCGGAACGGACGCGTTCTCCTGGCGCGAGGCGCTTCCCGGGTCGGCACCCTGGGTCTCCTCAAGGGCGACGTCCGCGAGCGGGATCTCTCCTGGCTCGACTACTCGTTCGTCGCGGACATCTCGCCGGACGGCCAGACGCTCCTCTTCGACGAAGAGGGCGAAGCGGGCGGCGCGAATTACACCGTTTACATCCGGAAGGCCGATCGCTCTCCGGTCGTGAAGCTCGGCGAGGGGGCCGCGTTGTCGCTCTCGCACGACGGCCGGTGGGCGCTCGCGGCGCTGTCGAGTCCCAAACCCTTCTTCATGCTCCTTCCGACCGGCGCGGGTGAGCCGAAGCGCCTGCAGATGGAGGGGGTGAACCCCGAGCAGGCCGCGGCCTGGCTTCCGGACGGCCGGATCCTGTTTGCCGGCAACGAAGCGGACCGCGGCGTCCGGCTCTTCGTCCAGAGCGTGGACGGGGGGAAGCCGCGGGCGATCACGCCCGAGGGCATCGGGACGGCGTTTCCGGGTTTCGCGATCTCCCCGGACGGGAAGTTCGTGGCCGCGATCGGGGCCGACCGGAAGGGCGTGCTCTTCGGAATCGACGGTGGCGGAGGCAGACCGATCTCCGGGATCGTCGACGGGGAGTTCCCGTTGCGGTTCGGAGACGACGGACGTTCGCTCTTCGTCTGGAAGCGCGACCTGCCCGCGCGCGTCTACCGC
>DASUAD010000510.1:0-2162 GCA_035763965.1 Thermoanaerobaculia bacterium
AATCTGAGCTTCGCGCTCGAACCGCGACAACCTTTCGGGATCGCGCGCGAAAAGGTCGGGAATGGCCTTGATGGCAACTTCCCGGCGCAGCCGCGTGTCGCGTGCTTTGTAGACCTCGCCCATCCCGCCCGCGCCGAGCGGCGCGAGGATCTCGTAGGGCCCGAGCCGGGAGCCGGCCGACAGAGTCACCGTTTCTTCGTCGATTCGTTCGCCATCGTGAGGAGCCACAGCGAGGCGCCGCCGTTTGACCGGCAATACGCGAGCCACCGCCCGTCGGGCGAGAGCGTCGGCTCCTCGAGAAAGAGGCCAGATTCCTGGAACCTGGTGACCGGTTGGAGCGGCCCTCCATCCGCCGGTACGCGGTAGATGTTGCGGTGGCTCGGTTGGATGTAAATCCACCTGCCGTCCGGGGAGTAGAACGGGTGGTACATGCGCTCCGAGCCTTCGGTCAGCATCTTCTCGGGACCCCCGCCCGCCGGGATCGTCCAGAGCTGCATCGTGCCGGTGGCGCCCGAGGAGTACGCGATCCGGCTCCCGTCGGGAGACCAGGTCGCGTTGAACTTGTCACCCGGAGACGACGTCAGTTGAGTCGACCGGTGAGTGGTGACGTCGAAGAGATAGAGCTGCTGAACGCCAGCCACGAGCCTGCTGTGGATGAGGCTCCTGCCGTCCGGGGAGAACTTCTGCCCCGATCCCGACGTCGACTCCTTCAGGAGCTCCTTTGCCTCACTGCCGTCGGCCGCCGCGATCCACAGGTTGGCCGTTCCATTCGAAAACGATCGGGTGACGACGAGATGACGCCCGTCGCGCGTCCACGTCGGAAGGTTCACGCCGAGATCGCGGCCCGGCAACTCGATCCTTTCGGACTTGCGCGTCGCGAGGTCCATGACCCACATCTGTTCCGGTCCGAGCCGATCACTCGCGAACGCGATCCGGTTCCCGTCTGGCGAGAAAGCGGGATACCGGTCGATGACGCGCCCGCTCGACAGCTCCTCTTCCGGTCCGCCCGGAGCGCCTCCGCCCGGCGCCAGCGGGAGCCGCGTCAGGTTCATCGCGCCTTCGACCTCCGAGAGCGCCAGGCGCCGGCCGTCGCGGGAGACGGCGAGGTCTCGCAGGATGCCCGTCATTAGGCCGACGGTTCGAGGCTCTCCGCGCAGGCGGCCGGTCGCCTCGTCGACGTCGGCGGAGAGGAGTCGCGTACCGCCGGTCGGATCGCGGGTCAGGAAGTAGATCCGACTCGCCGAAGCGTCCCACGCATGGCCGGTACCGAAAACGAGTCGGTTCGGAGAACCGCCTCGGGCGGACATCAGGTATATCTCGGTCTCGCTTCCCCCCGGCGTCGACTCGAAGCTCATCCACGATCCGCTCGGCGAATACGCCACACGGATGATTTCGCGAACGTCTTTGCCGCTCGGAAGGAGCGTCCGCGGAGCCCCTCCTTCCGCCGGCACCTCCAGAATCGAGCGGTGGCGCTCGGGACCCGAGACGAAGGCGATGCGCCGGCCGTCGGAACTCCATGCGGGGAAGTTTCCGTTCACGGCGACCTTGCGCGCCCGGCCCCCGAGCGCGGGTGCGACCCAAACGTCTCCGCCGAACGTCCGGAACTCGAAGCCGAAAGCGGAGCCGATCTTGATCATCCCGCTGCGCGACGAGCGGGTCGAGACGAATGCGATCGAGTCGCCATTCGGAGAGAACGCGGGTTGAAAGTCCTCCGCCTCGTCGTCGGTGACGTTGACTTCCTGACCGCCCTCGACGCGCCGCACGTAGATCTCGAAGTTGCCGCTCCGGTTCGACGCGAACGCGAGAACGCTTCCGTCGGGAGACCAGGTCGGCCACTCCGAGATCCCCGGGTCGTGCGTCAACGGTGAGACCGAGGCGAGCGTCGAAAGGTTCGCGCCGGGTCGAGTTCGCGAGAGCGCCCACCAGGTCACGAGGGCGCCGAAGAGGGCCGCCGCAACGGCGACGATCGCGGTCGCCGTCAGCGATCTGCCTCGTGTCGGCGCGATCGGGGCGGCCGAAGTAACCGTCGAGCTCTCCCCCGGCTCCGCGAGCGCCTCCTCGATCTCGATTCGCGCGTCGGCGATCGCGTGAAGTCGACGGTCCCGGTTCTTCCGGAGGCAACGGCGCAACAGATCCCGGATCTTCGTCGTGACGTTGGCCGG
>DASUAD010000511.1:0-6751 GCA_035763965.1 Thermoanaerobaculia bacterium
CCACGAGCCCCCGGCGATCACCCGCCGGAAGAGCGCGACCGCATCCCGGCGCCTTCCGTCGACGAGGTGCCGGTTGCCGATCCCGTATCCCACGGTCGCGAACATGACCGGGCTGCGCGAATCCGCCGCCTCGGCGAGGAGCTCTTCGGCGGGGAGGTTTCCCTTCGCGACCAGGAGCAGCCGGTGGTAATCGTGGTTCTCGATGATGTCCATTCCTTCGAATATCGGGGCGAGCGCGGCGGCGGCCTCGGTCTTGCGTCCGAGCCGCCGAAGCGTCATGGAGAGCCAGTTGGTCGTCGCCACCTGCATGTCCGGGTTCGTCGAGAACTTCTCGCACTCGCGATAGGCCGCGAGCGCGCCCTCGAAGTCGCCGGTCAAATACCGAGCGAGCCCGAGGTGGTACCAGATGTTCGAGTGGAGGGTGCTCGTCGGGACGTTGCGGGCATTGGGGAGCCCGTCGGGCTCGACCTCATCCGGACGGTCCGCGACCAGACGCGCCGCGGTCTCGAGGTCCGCGATTGCGGCGTCGAAGCGGCGGATCGTGATGAAACGGTGGCCTCGGTGGCGAAAGAGGCGCGGCTCGCTCGGGAACCTCTCGATCCCCGCCGAGAAGACGCCGATCGCTTCGCGGTAGCGCCCGAGATAGGCGGTCCGGCGTCCGAGCCAGATGACCGCGTCCGGATCGTCCGGCGTCGATTCGAAACGCTCGCGCGCCTCGGCCAGGTGTTTCTCGCGGCCGCGCCGCGTATCGCGGTCGAGCGCCGGCGGGAAGAGAGGCTCCCCGAAAAGAGACCAGGCTTCGGCGCCGGCGGGAAGCTCGCTCTCCGGCCGAGGAGCGGCCGCCTTCCGCCCCGTCGCGCAGCCGGCCAGGAGCGGAAGGACGGCGCAGAGGAGCGCGGCTAGGCTTCTTTGTAGAGCCAGGCGCCCGCCACCGCCGCGACGATGAACTCCACCAGCCCCCACACGAGACCGATCATGAGGAGCTTCTGCGGGAAGAGACCGATGTTCATCATCGCGAGGTTCGCCAGGAAGCCGGCGAAGAACCAGGCGGCGAGTCCGGCGATGACCGCGGTTTTCGCTCCCGGACCGAATCGCGGCCGGATCGCGGCATAGCCCCAGACGATGGCGATTCCCGCGAGGAATCCCCAGAGGATCCAGATCGCCACGGCGTTGCCCGACATTGCGGCTGAAGGGTCCCTGCCCAGGGCGCGCATCGCCTCCGCCCAGTCGTTCTTGACGACCACCGTGTTCAGGAGTGTCTCGGAGACGTTGATGACGAGGCCGGCGACGATGCCGCCGAGGAAAACCCTGCCCCAGTTGATCCTGCCCACGCAGTCCTCCTTCTCGAGAGAGTCTTCGGGAACGCCGATGACTCTTGGGTCGGGTTTTGTGGCGTGATTCTATATTCAGCGATTCCGCGTTGAACCGATGTTCGAACATCTCGAAACGCCCTCGGTCGTCGTGGACCTCGACGTCGTCGAGGCGAACGTCCGCCGCATGGCCGACCGCGCCCGAAAAGCCGGCGTGCGCCTGCGTCCGCACGCGAAGACCCACAAGATCCCGGAGCTCGCCCGGCTGCAGCTCGCCGCGGGCGCGGCCGGGATCTCTCTCGCGAAGATCGGCGAGGCCGAGGTCTTCGCCGCCGCCGGATTCGAGGACGTCTTCCTTGCCTATCCCGTCGTCGGAGCGGAGAAGGCGCGGCGTCTCCTCGCTCTCTCCGATCGGATGCGTCTGGCGATCGGCGCCGACAGCGTCGAGGGAGCCGCATCCGTCGGAAACGTCTTTCACGCCGCGGGGCGCCGGATCGACGTTCTCCTCAAGGTGGACTGCGGCTACCACCGGATCGGGGTCGCGCCGGAGAAAGCTCCCGAGGCCGCCCTCCGTCTCGCGGACATTCCGGGGATCTCGCTGCGCGGGCTCTTCACCCACGCGGGTCACGCGTATCTCGCCCGGACGCCGGAAGCGGTCGAAGGCATCGCCCGCGCGGAGGGGGAGATCCTCGCCGGCGCCGCCGAGGCGGTTCGAGCGGCCGGGTTTCCGGTCGCGGAAGTCTCGGTCGGCTCGACGCCCACCGCGCGCGGCGCGATGTCGGTCCGCGGGGTCACGGAGTGCCGGCCCGGAAACTACGTCTACCACGACGCGTCGCAGGTCTCGCTCGGCACGTGCACGGTCGAAGACTGCGCTATGACCGTGATCGCGACGGTCGTCTCCGTCCCCGCGCCCGACCGCGCCGTTCTCGACTGCGGCTCGAAGACTCTCTCCTCCGACACGCTGCGGCCGGAGGGTCCGGGACACGGCTGGATCCTCGGACGGAGGAGCCGGATCGAGAAGCTCTCCGAGGAACACGGGGTCGTTCACATCGAGCCGGGCGAATCGTTCCGCGTCGGCGAGAGGGTCCGAGTCCTCCCCAACCACGCCTGCGTCGTCTCCAATCTCCACGACCGCGTGACGCTCGTCCGAGGCGACCGGGTCGAGGGGGAATGGGCGGTCGCAGCGCGCGGAAGGGTGCGGTGATGGCGGCGAAGCCGCGCGGGCTGCAGGCCGAGCTCAAGCAGCGAAAGCCGTTTCGCTCTTCGGCCCAGGAGCTCTCGGTGGGCCTCCTGCGCACGGCGGACGTCCTGCGTCACGTCCTGGCGGACCAGGTCCGGGCGGGCGGCATCACACTCCAGCAGTACAACGTGCTTCGGATCCTGCGGGGGGCGGGCGATGAAGGTCTCCCCACGCTCGAGATCGCCGACCGGATGATCGAGCGCGCGCCGGGCGTGACCCGGCTGATCGACCGGCTCGAAAAGAAGGGATTCGCCGAGCGCCGGCGGTGCTCGCCGGACCGGCGCCAGATCCTCTGCTTCATCACCGAGGCCGGGCTCCGTCTCCTGGCGAAGCTCGACGGACCCGTCACGTCGGCCGAGGAGGCTTTCGCCCAATCCCTTGGACGGACGACGGTTCGGCGCCTGAATCGGGCCCTGGAAACTCTCCGCCGCCGGCACGCGTAGTTTTTGGCGTGGGGATTGGATGATCAATCAACCATTTAGAGATCAAGGAAGGAGTCATCTCATGGCCGCCGTCGCCCCCCTGACCCCCGCTTCCACCGAAACCGCGAAGGTCTACGCGATCGACAAGACGCACTCCGACGTGTCGTTCCGGGTCCGGCACCTCGTGACGAAGGTCCGAGGTCGATTCGCCGATTTCGATGCCGAAATCCGGGTCGTTCCCGGGAACCCGCAGGATTCCTCGGTGCGCTTCACGGTCCGAACCGCTTCCGTCGACACCGACCTGCCCGACCGGGATCAGCACCTGCGCTCGGCCGACTTCTTCGACGCGGAGAAGTATCCGGAGATCACGTTCGCCAGCAGCCGGATTCAACCGATCGGCAGGGACCGATACGACGTCACGGGGCTTCTGACCCTCCGGGGCGTAACGCGCGAGATGACTCTGCCGGTGACCTTCCTCGGGTTCGTCGCGGACCCCTGGGGAAACGAGAAGGCCGGATTCGAGACGGAGGTCGTCCTGGACCGCAAGGATTTCGGGATGATCTGGAACGCCGCGCTCGACAACGGCGGTGTCGTGCTCGGGGACAAGGTGACGGTCTCGATCGCCCTCGAGGCGGTCAAGCAGAAGGAAGCCGCCGCAGCCTGATCCGGTCAGCGCGCCCCGGTCGACGACCGGGCGCGCGCCCCGGACGCCCCTCCGAACGGCTAAGATCCCTCCACCGACGCCCGCGCGGCGCGTTCCCGATTTCTATGCCCTCGACCGTATCGCTTCCGATCTGGCTCGGGATCATCGTGATCTCGCTCGCGGTCTGGGCCCTCGTCGCCCACATCGTCCTGCCCGGTGGACGCTGGCTGCTTCGCCGGCGCGTCAACCGGGTTCTCGAGGAACTGGACGCGCGTCTGAAGATCCGGATCCCGCCGTTCAAGCTCACGAAGCGGGAGGTTCTGATCTCGCGACTGGTCGACGACCCATTGGTCCAGGCGGCGGCCGAGGCAGTCGCTTCCGAGAGCGGAACCGCGCGCGCCGCGGTGCAGCGGCGAGTCGAGGTCTACGCGCGCGAGATCGTTCCGCAGTTCAACGCCTATCTCTATTTCCGCATCGGCTACGCCCTCGCGCGCCGGTTCGTGCGCGCCCTTTACCGGGTCCGCCTGGGTTATTCCGACGAGGAGGGCCTGGCGGCACTCGATCCCAACTCCACGGTGGTGTTTCTCATCAACCACCGGAGCAACATGGACTACGTCCTCGTCTCGTATCTCGCGGCGGAGAAGGCGGCGCTCTCCTACGCGGTAGGCGAGTGGGCCCGGATCTGGCCCCTCCACACGCTGATCCGGTCCATGGGCGCCTACTTCGTGCGGCGCAACTCGAAGGACCCGCTCTACCGCAAGGTGCTCGAACGGTACGTCGCGATGGCGACCGCTGCCGGAGTCACCCAGGCCGTTTTTCCCGAGGGTGGACTCTCGCGCGAAGGAACGCTCCGGCCGCCGAAGCTCGGCATCCTCGATTACATCGTGCGCGCATTCGACTCGGCCGGGCGGGACGTCGTGTTCATTCCGGTCGGCATCAACTACGACCGCGTGTTCGAGGACCGGAGCTTCCTGGTCGAGCTCGACCCGACCGCTCCGCAACGCAGCGCCGGTGCGGCCTTGAACACGGTCCGGTTCGTCCTGCGCAACCTCGCGCTCATGGCGCGCAACAAGTGGCACCGCTTCGGCTACGCCTGCGTCGACTTCGGCTCACCCGTCTCGCTGAAGGCATACGCCCGCTCCCGGGGAGTCGACTTCCGCACCCTGTCGAAGGAGGAAAGGTTCGCGAAGGTCGGAGAGCTCGGGCGCGACCTCATGGCCGCGGTGGCGGAAGTCATTCCGGTCGTCCCGGTGCCGCTCGTCGCGACGATCTTCGTCCGGGACCCGGAGAGGCCGCGCACGGAGCTCGAGCTCAAGGCCGAGGTTCTCGCATTGATGGACGAGCTCGACCGGCGCGGCGCCCACGTCTACGTGCCGCGCAAAGATCGTGATTACGCGATCACCGTCGGGCTGAGAATGCTGACTCTGCGGCGCCTGGTCGAGGCAAAGGACGGGCTCCTCGCGGCGAGACCCCAGGAGCTGCCGTTATTGAAGTACTACGCGAACTCGATCGAGCACCTTTTCGCCTGACGGTCTCCCCTCATCCCAACCTTCTCCCCGGGGCCCGGAGGATTCGTTCCGATCGCGGCGCGAGGAGTCTCCGGCGCTCGCATCCCGAAGAGTCTCCGCGAAGTCACCGAGCGGAGGAGCTTCGCGATGCGGGAGCGCGAGCGCAGCGAGGCATCAGGCGCTCGGTCGAGGCTGGTTGCCGAGCCGAGCGCCGGTGGCGGAGCCAGATGCCGAGCGAGCGAGCGCGACGGTTTCTACTCCGGATCGGGCAGGATCACGGACAGGAGGACGTTCACGACCGTGACGACGAGCGCCCCGAGAAACGCGGCCCCGAAACCGTCGACGTGGAAACCGAGGCCGAGCGACTCGGACACGGCGCTCGTCAGCCAGAGCATGATCGCGTTGATGACGAACGTGAACAGGCCGAGGGTCAGGAGGATCAACGGGCACGTCAGAAGCTTCAGGATCGGACGGACGATGGCGTTCAGCACGCCGAACACGAGGGCGACGAGGAGCAGCGACGTCCAGGGTCCGGTATGCCGAACGCCGGGCACGATCTCCGTCGCCACCCAGAGCGCCGCCGCGTTGATGAGGATCCGAAGAAGGAGGCGCATGCGAAGAGCCTATCCCGACCGGCGCAGAGCGAGCATCGTGATGTCGTCGAAGCGCTCGGCGCCTGCCGAATGCATGGCGACGGATTCTTCGATGCGGTCGAGCAGCTTCGCCGCTCCGGAGGCGCCTTCCGCCACGACGCCCAAAAGCCGCTCCTCCGTGTAGAGGCGTCCGGAGGCGTCCTTCGCCTCCGTCACGCCGTCGGTGAAGGCGAGGAGCGTCTGGCCCGGCTCGAGACGGGATTCCCGCACCTCGAATTTCATCCCCGGCATCATTCCGAGAGCGGGGCCGCTCGGAGGAAGTCGCGCCAATACGCCGGCAGCGCCGCAGACGATCGGCGCCTCGTGGCCGGCGTTGATCCAGGAGAGCGACCCGTCCGCGGGATCGAGAACTCCGAAGAAGACCGTCGCGAACATGTTCGCGCTCGAGTGCGTCCGCGCGATGTAATCGTTGGTCGCCACGACCGTGGACCGGATCCGCGCGGCGTCGGTCGAGGACGAATCCTCGAACGCCCGCTCCGCGAACGCGCGGAGGAGGCTGCGAAAGAGCGCCATGAAGAGCGCGGCGCCGACACCCTTGTCGCACACGTCGGCGACGACGACTCCGATGCGCGAGCCCCCGGCGAGCGGGAACGCGTCGTAGAAGTCGCCCGCCACCTGGCGCGCCGGGGAAAACCGCGCGGCGATCTCCCATCCCGCGGGTTGCGGGAGCTGCCCGGGGAGAAAGCTCGCCTGGATCTCGCGACCGATGTCGAGCTCGCGCTCCATGCTCTTCGCCCACAGCCGCTCCCTGTCGCGGAGGCGCTTCTTCTCGAGCGTCGCCCCGACGCGCGCCCGGAGCAGGACGGGGTTGAAGGGCTTGGGGAGGTAATCGGTCGCGCCCATCTCGATGCAGCGGACGACGCTCTCGATCTCGGTCACCGCGGAGATCATGATCACCGGAAGCCGGTCGAGCGTTGCGTCGGCGCGGAGGCTCTCCAGCACTTTGTACCCGTCCACCTCCGGCATCATGATGTC
>DASUAD010000512.1:0-2902 GCA_035763965.1 Thermoanaerobaculia bacterium
GCAGGGCGCGGTTGAGCACGAACGCCAGGATCGCCGCCGTCCCCAGGAATCCGGCGATGACCGATCCCGCGATTACGGCGTCCAGCCGGGCGAGCGCCCGCACGGCCCCCTCGATCGATCGGAAGATCACGAGAGTTCCGCCGCTCGCCTTTTCGCGCAGGTGCAGCACGAGAAACCGGCACGACCGGCGCTGTCCGCTGTAAGGCTCGACGGCCGTGTAGGGATCCTCGGTGCGCGAGCGGTAAGGCGCGAGGCTCACGGAGCCGCGCGAACGCAACAGGTCCCCGGAAAGAGCAAGCATCCGGTCGCCCTGGAAGAGGATGGCGGAGTGATTCTGAAGCCGGAACTCGAAGACGTTCGCGCCGAGGACCTTTCCCAGCTCTTCCTGGTGTTCCATCCCTTCGACCTCGAGGTCCGAGCTCACCGCAATGGCGAGGGTCCGCAGCTCCTCGTCGATGTCGCGGTAGGTCAGCTCTCGAATCGCGGTGCGTGCGCCGAGCGCGACCGCGAGGAGAAGGACCGCCGAGAGTACGGCTCCCGCGAGAGCAATGCGCGTCCGGGCCCGCCTCGGCCGGGAGAGGATCACGCCAGGCGGTATCCCACCCCGCGAACGGTCTCGATCCGTGGCGAAGGTCCGTGAGCGTCGAGCTTCTTGCGCAGCCGGGCGATCAGAACGTCGATGGTGTTGCTCATCGGCTCCTCGCGCTCGCCCCAGGCCTGCTCGAGGATTTGCTCGCGCGAGAGCGCGCTCCCGGGGCTTTGCATGAGCGTTTCCAGGATCGCAAACTCCCGCGCCGTGAGCACGAGCTCGTCGCCGCCGTGGAACGCGAGCCGGCGCGCCGGGTCGAGACGAACGCTCCCGGAAACGAGTTCCACCGGGGTGCGCCTCTCGTTGCGGCGCAGGAGCGCATGTGCCCGCGCTGCGAGGACGTCGAGGTCGAACGGCTTGCCGAGGTAGTCGTCGGCGCCGCCGGAGAGTCCCTCGACGGTCGAAGCGGTGTCGTCGATCGCCGTGAGCATCAGGATCGATCGCCCGAATCCGTTGCGCCGCGCCCTGCGGCAGACCTCGAGGCCGTCCCCGTCCGGCAGCCGCCGATCGAGCACGAGAAGGTCGTACTCGTGAACGGACAGGAGCTCCTCGGCTTCCGAAATCCGCGAAGCCTCGTCGCAGGCAAGGCCGGCACGTGTTAAGGTCCGAACGACCAGGGAGCGGAGCCGGAGGTCGTCCTCGACGACGAGAGCTCTCACGACGAACTGTTCATTGCGCGTTCACCGCGCTCATATTAGTGTCCCGGCGATGGGCCGGCGGGAGAGGCGCGGCCGCGGGCTGACGATCGTCCTCGCGTTCCTTGCCGGCACCGCGGCTGCCGGCGCCCTGCGAGCCCAGAATGCTCCGCAGATCCGCCAGATCCGGATCGAGAGCGAGAACGTCTTCGAGGACCCGGAGATCTCGTTTCTGGCGCGCGCGGCCGACGCGATCCATGGACTGACGCGGCCCGAGGTCATCCGGCGCGAGCTCCTCTTCTCCGAGGGAGAGACGCTCGATCCGGCAAAGCTCGCGGAGACGGAGCGCAACCTGCGCGCGCTCGGCCTGTTCCGCTCGGTGAAAATCCGGGTCGAGCCCGTCGGCGACGAGGTGGACGTCATCGTCCAGACGCGCGACGGCTGGACGACGCAGGTGAACGGCTCGTTCGGGCGCGCCGGGGGACGGAACAAGTTCGGCGCCGAGATCGAAGAGAACAACCTGCTCGGTTTCGGCAAGAGCCTTTCGGTCTCCTACGCCTCGAACTCCGACCGGGAGACGCGCGAGATCGCCTACCAGGATCCCCAGTTTCTGGGGCGCCGGCTGACGCTCGACGTTCTCTACGCTTCGCTCTCCGACGGAGACCGCCGGCGTTTCGCGCTCACTCACCCGTTTCGTTCGCTCGAGACGGAGACCGCCGGCGCGGCGATCTTCGAAGAGGGGCGTCAATCGACGCGCATCTACGGGGGGGGAGCGGAGGTCGCGCGCTTCCGGACCGATACGGGATTCCTCGAGCTCTCCGCCGGGAAGAGGATTCTTTCCGATTCTCTGCGTCCCATCGCGCGGCTCACGGCCGGCTACCGGCGGGAAGAGGCGAGATTCACGCTCGAGAAAGGAAGTCCCGACGCGCTCCCCGCGACCCGTCAGTTCGGATACTTCTTTGGACGCATCGAGCTCCTCCAGCCGGATTTCGTGGTCGAGCACGGAATCTACTCGTTCTCCCGCGACGAGGACTTCGACCTCGGCTCGCAGGCCAGCCTCGAGCTCGGCTATTCGCCGCGGCTCTTCGGAGCGCAGGAGAGGCTCGCGGCGCGGCTGCAGCTCGTGCGCGGCTTCCCGTTTTCGAGCGGGTTCCTGATCGGTTCTCTCGGCGCGAAGACCCGCGCGCGGATGGACGGCGCATTCGAGAACTCGATCGCCGAGGGGTCGATTCTCGCCGTCTGGAAGCCGCTGAAGGGTTCCGCTCAGACCGTGATCGGTCGTGTCGCGCTGGCGTGGGGGAACGAGCTCGACAAAGATCGCCAGCTCGCGGCGGACGGCGCAACCGGCCTCCGCGGCTACCGCCTCCACGCCTTCACGGGCGACCGCCGGCTGCTCGTGAACCTCGAAGACCGGATCCGTCTCACGCGGGAGCTCCTCCACCTCTTCGAGATCGGCGCGGCGGCTTTCGTCGACGCGGGGTACGCGTGGCCGGTCGGCGCGACGGTCAAGCTGTCGGACCTCCGATACGACGTCGGAGCCGGTCTGCGGATCGCCCTCCCACGCGCTCCACGGCTCGGTCTCTTCCGCCTCGATCTCGCCTACGCGCTGCGGCCGGACCTTCAGGGCCGGCGAGGCTTCCTCGTCTCGTTCTCGAGCTCCCAGGCGTTCTGACTCGAG
>DASUAD010000513.1:0-3069 GCA_035763965.1 Thermoanaerobaculia bacterium
CTGGGCCCGGAGCAGGTCGTCCGGATCCTCCCCTTCGGGCATCCGGGCGACCCGCGCCTCGAACCCCTGCGCGAGCAGCAGGCCGAGGGCCCCGCGGGTGGCGTTGCGTCCGGCGGAATCGCCGTCGTAGCAGACGACGGCCTGGCCGGTGAGGCGCCGCAGGCGCTCGGCCTGCTCGGGGGTCAGCGCCGTCCCCATCGAGGCGACCGTCTCCTCGACGCCGGAGAGGTAGAGCGCGAGGTGGTCGAAGCACCCTTCGGCAAGGACGGTTCTTTCGTGCCGGCGAATCGCCTCGCGCGCTTCGGTCAGGGCGTACAGGAGCCTCTTCTTGAGGAAGATCGGGGACTCGGGAGAGTTCAGGTACTTCGGCTCGTCCTCGGGCGAGAGCGCGCGTCCGCTGAAACCGACCGGGCGGCCGCGCTCGTCCCGGATCGTGAAGACGAGGCGGTTGCGGAAGCGGTCGTACGATCCGCGCCCCTCGGAACGCGGTTGCAGCAGTCCCGCTTCGGCGAGCAGGCTCTCCGGCCATGCGCCCCCCAGGCCCTTCGCGAGGTTCTCCCAGCCGGCGGGGGCATATCCGACGCCGAGAGCCCGGGCGACCGCCGCGGGGACCCGTCGCTCCTCGAGATATTCCGCGGCGCGGTTTCCGGGCTTCGCGAGCTCCGCCGCATAGAACCGCTGCGCGGCTGCGACCGCCGCGAGGAGCTTCTCGCGGTGCTCGTCGCGCGGCCCGCGCGAAGCGCGCTTCGGAATCGCGACGCCGAACCGCGAAGCGAGCGCCTCCACCGCGTCCGGGAAGTCGAGCCGGTCGATCTGGCGCACGAAGTGGATCACGTCGCCCCCGGCGCCGCACCCGAAGCAGTGGTACAGCCCCTTCTCGCGATCGACCGTGAACGACGGGGTGCGCTCGTTGTGGAAGGGGCAGAGACCCTTCCACGAACGTCCGGCCTTCTTCAGGCGCGTGTGCTCACCGACGACCTCGACGATGTCGGCTGCGCTGCGCAGCTCCGCCAGCACGTTGTCGTTGATGTCGAGGTCAGACATGCGGATCCCGAGCCGGAAAACGGGAAACGGAAAACGGGAAACGGAACGGAGACGGCCGTCGCGAATTCACTTCAGCTCCACGATCGTCGCGCCGTTGCCGCCTTCGCGCGGGTCGGCGGCGCGAAGCCGGGAAACGGCAGGATGCTTTCTCAGATGATCTCTCAATCCGTCCCGAAGGCGACCGGTGCCGTGACCGTGGACCACGCGGAAACGATCGGCGCCCGCCGCGAGCGCCGAATCGAGCGCCTTCTCGACCTCATCCACGGCTTCGTCGAGCCGCCGCCCGATGACGTTGACCTCCGGGGTCGAGACGCCGACGTCACTCTCCCTCCCTCCGGTCCGTTCTGGACCCCCTCTCCCCGCCGGGCGGGGAGAGGGCCGGGGTGAGGGGTCTCCGATCCTCTCCAGCTCTCCCAGCCCGACCCGCATCCTCTTGCCCGCGACCTCCAGCCAGGCTGCGTCCGCTTCCACCGACGCGACGATCCCTTCCGTCCGCGTTCCCCGCAGCCGCGCGCGGTCCCCTGCGGCGAGCGCGCGGGAGCGCGCGATCCGTTCCTGCCGCGCTTCCGTGACGACGCCGGAGGCGGCCTCGTCTTCCGCCCTCTCCAGGATCCGGGCGGCGGACTCGCCGGAGCGGCGCGCGGCGTCCTCGCGGATCGCTTCGATCTCTCTTTCCAGGTTTCTCGCGAGTTCCTTCTTCGCCTTCTCGAAACCGGCGAGCCCCGTCTCGAGCATCCGTTCGCGCTCGCGCGCGGCGGTTTCGCGCTCCGCGGCGAGGCGCGCCGCTTCCCGCCGCGCAGCATCCCTGTCGTGTGCGAGCTCCTGTTCCTCGCGGCGCAGCCTTTCGAGAGCCGCCTCGGCGTCCGATTCGGCTCGATCGCGCCTCTCCCAGGCCGCGCCGAGGATCTCCCGCGCCCGCGCGAGGACGCTCGCCGGCAGGCCTTCACGCTCCGCGACGGAGAGCGCGCGACTGCGCCCGGAGAGACCGGTCTGGAGCCGGTACGTCGGGCGTCCGGACCCCTCGTCGAACTCCATCGCGGACCCGACGGCGTCGTCGCGCGAGGCCGCGAAGGCCTTGATCGCCGAAAGATGGGTCGTGACGACGGCGCGACCCCCGCGGGAGAGGTACTCCTCGAGAAAGGCGATCGCGAGGGCGCCGCCCTCTTCCGGATCCGTGGCGCTTCCGATCTCGTCGATGAGCGCCAGCCGGTCGGGTGCGGCCGTCTCGAGAATGCCCGCCAGCGTCTCCATGGAGGAGGAAAACGTCGAGCGGTCGGCGAGGATCTGCTGGGCGTCCCCGATCTCGGTCGAGATCGCACCGAATACAGGGAGGCGCGTGCCGGTCGCCGCCGGCACGGGAAAGCCCGCCTGCGCCATCAGCGAGAAAAGACCCGCCGTTTTCAGAACGACGGTCTTGCCGCCGGCGTTCGGCCCGGAGACGACGAGAAGTCGCGCCCCGGGGGACAGATCGAGATCGAGCGGGATCACGTCCCGGGACACGCGCATCTCACCGAGTGCGCGCCGGCGCAGATCGGCCAGCCGCGAGTCGAGAAGCGGGTGTCGCGCCCGCGAGAGCACCCACGAGCCGTCATCCGAGATCTCCGTCACGCGTCCGTCGCACATCGCGCCGAAGTCGACGGCAGCCTCGCGCGCATCGAGCTCCGCCACCTCGGCGGTCGCGGCCAGCAGATCGTCGGCCCGGTCGAGAACCGCCCGACCGAGGGAGGTCAGAATCCTCTCGACTTCGCGTCTCTCCTCGGCGGCGGCGAGCGCGAGATCGTTGTTGGCTTCGACCACTTCGAGCGGCTCGACGAAGACGGTCTGGCCGGACCCGGAGCGGTCGTGCACGATCCCCGCGACGCGCGATCGCGCGGACGCCGAGACCGGCAGGCAGTACCGGTCGTTTCTCAGCACGAGGACCGAGTCGGCGAGCGCGTCCCGCCGGGTCTCGAGCATTTTCTCGAGCCTTCGCGAAACGTCCGCGCGGTGACGCCGGAGCTTGCGGCGCAGCGCCGCGAGCTCGCT
>DASUAD010000514.1:0-3798 GCA_035763965.1 Thermoanaerobaculia bacterium
AGAAGTGCAGATCGCGATCTCCGATACGGGCGTCGGCATTCCGGAGTCGGATCTTCCCTTCGTCTTCGAGCGGTTCTTCCGCAGCGACCGCGCGCGCCGCGCATACAAGGGCGGCTCGGGCCTCGGCCTTTCGATCGTCCGATGGATCGTCGAGGCCCACAAGGGAAAGGTCGAGATCGAGAGCGAGGTGGATCGGGGAACGACGGTGACGGTCAGGCTTCCGCTGGTGACCTGACCGGCGTCCGAAACGAGGCCCCGTCACCCTGCTAGAGTCCCGGCGATGAGGCCCGTATTCGTCCTCTCGGCTGCACGGACGCCCATCGGGAAGTTCGGCGGCTCCTTCGCGTCGCTCTCCGCCGCCGACCTCGGCGAGGCCGCCGCCCGCGCTGCGCTCGAACGGTCCGGGCTCCCTCCCGCCGCGATCGGCGAGACGGTCTTCGGCCACGCGAGACAGGCAGGCGGCGGGCCCAACACCGCGCGGCAGGTGTCCCACCGGGCCGGAGTTCCCGACTCGGTGCCCGCGTACACCGTCAACAAGGCGTGCGCGTCGTCGTTGAAGGCGATCACGCTCGGAGCCCTGTCCATCGCGGCCGGAGAGAACGAGGCGGTCCTCGTGGGCGGCACCGAGTGCATGTCGGCGACGCCGTATCTCCTGCCGCGCGCGCGCTTCGGGTACCGGATGGGCAACGCGGAAATCGTGGACGGGATGTACCGCGACGGCTTCCTCTGTCCCCTCTGCGGCCAGCTCATGGGCGAAACCGCGGAAAACCTCGTGCGCGAGTACGGGATCCTGCGCGCCGAGCAGGACGCCTATGCCGCCGAGTCGCAGCGGCGCGCGGCGGAGGCGAGCGGGTCGGGCCGGTTCGCCGACGAGATCACCCCCGTGACCGTTGCCGGAAAGAAGGGGCCGACCGTCGTCGAAAAGGACGAGCATCTCCGCCCCGACACGACCGCGGAAACACTCGGGAAGCTTCCGCCCGTCTTCGATCCGCAATCCGGGACCGTGCACGCCGGCAACTCCTCGGGGATCACGGACGGGGCGGCAGCGCTCGTGCTCGGGTCGGAGAAGGAGGTCGAGCGCGCCGGGGTCGAGCCGCTCGCCCGCGTCCTCGCGTGGAGCTCTGCGGGCGTCGAGCCCGCGCGGATGGGAATCGGGCCGGTCCCCGCCCTGCGCCGCCTCTTCGAGAAGGAGAAGTTGAAGCTCTCCGACGTGGACCTCGTCGAGTTGAACGAGGCGTTCGCAGCCCAGGTGATCGCATGCGCGCGGGAGCTCCCGCTCGACCTCGCGCGGGTCAACGTGAACGGCGGCGCGATCGCGCTCGGCCATCCGATCGGCGCGACCGGCGCCCGGATCACGACCACTCTCCTGCACGAGATGAAGAGAAGGGAGTCGAAGAGAGGCATCGCGACGCTTTGCGTGTCCGGGGGCCTGGGAATGGCGGTGCTCTTCGAGAGAGAGTCCGCGTCCGGTCGAACCTGACCCTCTACAATCGAAAACGTGCGCATCGCTCTCACGCTCGACGGGGACCTGCCGGAGGAGAACGACTACGTACTCGCGCTCACCGAGGCGGGTGCCCGGCGCGAGGAGATCGTCGTGCTGCGCCCGGGTGACGCGGTCGAGGAAGAGTTCGACGGCGTCGTCATCGCCGGCGGAGGCGACGTCGATCCCGCGCTCTACGGCCGCGAAGTGCTGGCTGAGGGGAAGGTCAAAGTCGACGCCGGCCGCGACGCGATCGACTTCCCGGTGTTCGCGCAGGCCTGGCAGGAGGGCCGGCCGGTCCTCGCGATCTGCCGGGGCCTCCAGGTCGTCAACGTCGCGCGGGGAGGGACGCTCATCCAGGACCTTCCGTCCGAAAGTCCGTCGGACGTCCCGCATCAGCGTCCGAAGGAGCGAAACCGCCGCGACCATCCGGTGATCCTGAGCGCGGGGTCACGCCTGGCCGGGATCGCCGGCTCGCAGCGGATCGACGTGAACAGCCGGCATCACCAGGCCGTGGATCGCCCGGCTGCGGACCTCGTCGTCACCGCGACGGCGCCCGACGGAGTGATCGAAGCTCTCGAGACACGAGACGACCGATGGGTGGTCGCGGTCCAGTGGCATCCGGAGAATCTTCACGACGATCCGGCTTCGAAGCGCCTGTTTCGGGAATTCGTGGAGGAGGTCCGCAAACGAAGCGGAAATTCTCCGGCTCCCGAATGAGTTGTCCGGCGTTCGGAGCACCGCAAATTCAGCAAGGAGCCGTTCGCATGAGGTTTCGCATCGGAATCCGGACGCTCGTTCTCATCATCGGCCTGTGCGCCTCGCCCCTGTTCGCGCAGTCGCCGACGGCCGTCACGAAGCTCGCCGAGGGGGTGTGGGCGGCGCAGCCGCCGAAAGGCGCGAACGTCGGCTGGTTCCTCTTCGGCGACGGAGTCGTCGCGGTGGACTCGGGCGGCGACTCGGCAACGGGGAAAGAGATCCTGAAGCAGATCGCCGAGACGACCGGCGGCAAGCCGGTCCGCTACCTGGTGCTCACCCACGCGCATGCGGACCATTCGAGCGGTGCGAGGGCTTTCGTCGCGGTCGGCGCGCAGATCATCTGCCAGGAGAACGTCGCGGCGCCGATCCTCTCGTACATCACGCAGGCGACCAACGACCCGGCGGATCCGCTCGCCGGCAAGCGCAACGTCTCCCCGGTGCTCATGACGGTGTCCGAGCGGTTGATCCTGTTCGACGGCCAGCATCGCGCGGACGTCCAGTGGATCGGTCCGGCGCACACGAACGCCGACCTCGTCGTGCTCCTGCCGACGGAAAAGGTCCTCTTCATCGGCGACCTCGCGCCGAACGGCCGCCTTCCGGACCTCCACCTCGCCGACGCCGACCCTGCCTCCTGGGCGAAGGCGCTTCCGCGGCTCGCGGCGGTCAAGGTGGACAAGATGGTGCCGGGCCACGGCACGGTCGGCCCGACTTCCGGAATCGCCGATTCACTCGCCTATCTCCGGGGCCTCGACGAGATCGTCAGGAAGCTCCTGCGTTCGGGAACACCCGAGGAGTATCTCGAGATCCGGCTCCGCGAGCCCGACAATCGCATCCCCAACGTGCCCCTCTCCGAAGCGCACCTGAACAACGCCGTCGCGGTTTTCCACCGGGAGAAGGAGAAGCTCGCGAAGCCCGCGGCGACTCCGACGCGACCGGGCCGCGTGCCGGCGCCGCGCCCGACCCCTCGCTCGAGCACCTCGTCCTGAGGTAAGAAGGGGCGTGCCCCTTCGCCTGAACGTCGCATCGGGGCGCGCCGAGCTCGCGATCGACATCCCGCCCGTCAACGTCCTCGACGCGGCGGCGCTCGAGGAGTTCGCGCGGCTCGTGCTGCAGGCGGGCAGCGAGCGGGTCCTCGTTCTGAAAGGGCTGCCGCGGGCGTTTTCCGCGGGCGTCTCCGTCGCGGAGCACGTTCCCGATCCGCCGGCGATCGAGGCCATGCTCGCGGCGATGCGCGGCGCGCTGAGCTCCCTCGTGAAGACGCCGGCCGTGACGGTCGCGGCCGTCTCCGGCGCGTGTCTGGGCGGCGGAGCGGAACTCGTAGCCGCGTGCGATCTCGTCTTCGTTTCCGAGGACGCCAGAATCGGCTTCCCCGAGATCCGGCTCGCCTGTTTTCCGCCGGGCGCGGCCGCGCTTCTTCCCGCGAGGATCGGGGGAGCCCGCACGGCGGACTGGATCCTGACCGGCCGGACGATTTCGGGTCGCGAGGCCGCGAACGCCGGGTTCGCCTCGCGCGCTTTCCCCTGCGCGGACCTCGAAAGGGAGACGTCCCGGATCGTCGC
>DASUAD010000515.1:0-5833 GCA_035763965.1 Thermoanaerobaculia bacterium
CTCGCGGCCGGCGACCTGCGCTCGGCGTCGCTCAAGTACCGGATCGTCGAGAACCTCCTCAGAGTGGCCCCGCGTTATCAACAGGCGCGCCGCGACGTCGAACCGGGGGTCGTCGGTCTCCCGGTCGAGGACTGGTCTCCCGCGCTCGCCGCAAAGGTCCGCGCTCGCGCGGCACAACCCGTTCCGGTCTCGTTCGGCAAGGCGGCGGTGAGCGGGCTCGCCGGGCTGAAGGTGCTCAGCGCGGTCCGTTCCACCGGAAGCGACGGGCGCGACCTCGTTTTCGCGGGCCGGTCGGGGATCGTCGTCGCCCGGCGCACCGCCGGCGGCTACCGGGCCGAGCCGCCCCTCGCGGGTTCGTTCGGGTTCGTCGAGTCCGCCGACGTGACGAACGCCGGACGTTTCGATCTCGTCGCGCCGCGCGCTCTCTTCATCGCCGGCTCGAGCGGATGGACGCGGAGCGACTCGCCCGACTCGAGTGCGGCATCCCCGGTCGATTTCGACAACGACGGGGACCTCGACCTCTACCTTTCATCGGACGCAGGCGACCACCTGATGCGCAACAACCTCGACGGCACCTGGACGGACGCGGCTCGCGCGGCCGGTCTCCCGGCCGGGCTTGCGTCGCGCGGCACAGTCACAGGCGACTTCGATCGCGACGGCGATCCCGACCTCGTGCTCCTCCGTGCGGGCGGGGGACTCCTTCTGCTCGACAACCTGAGGGGCGGTCGCTTCGCCGAGAAGAACGCGGGCCTCCCGCGCGATGGGATCTTCCGTTCCGCGGTCGCCGGAGACTTCGACGCCGACGGGCGGCTCGATCTCGTCTGGTCGCGGGACGAGGGCACGGGAATGGCGCGCAACCGCGGCGACGGAACGTTCGGCCCGGCCAGCGCGCTTCCGGCGGCCAGCAAACCGATCGCCGCCGACTTCGACAACGACGGATTCCTCGACGTGCTGATCAACTCGGCGAAGGGGCCGCCGGCGCTGTTCCGGGGTGACGGCGCCGGAGGTTTCGCGAGGTGGGACGCGGGCACCCTGCCCGCTGCGCTGGACGCCGAACCGATCGATTTCGACGGCGACGGCGATCTCGACCTCGCGCTCGTCACTTCCGACGGTGGCGCAGCAATCTTCGAGAATCGGGGAGGCAACGCAAACGGATGGGTCAATGTCGTTCTGGAAGGGCTGCCGACCGGTTCCGCGAAGGTCAACCGCGCCGGTTACGGTTCCGAGGTGGAGCTCAAGGCGCAGGAGCTCTACGTCTATCGCATCGCCAACCGTCCCGTGACGCACATGGGCCTCGGCCCCCGGCGGAAAGCGGAGGTGCTGCGGGTCGACTGGACGAACGGCATTCCCCAGAACGAGCTCGCGCCCCGAACGCGCGCCCTCGTGAAGGAGGTCCAGCAGCTCAAGGGGTCCTGCCCGTTCCTGTACGCGTTCGACGGGAAGCGGTGGAGGTTCGTGACGGACGTCCTCGGGAACAGTCCGCTCGGTCTCCTGTATGACGGCGTTCACCAGGCGCCGGCCGACACCCGGGAGTGGCTGTTCGTGAAGGGGAGCGAGCTCGCGCCGTCGCGCGATCGGCTCTCCCTGGAGCTCACCGAAGAGCTCTGGGAGGCTGCTTACGTGGATTTCGTCGAGCTCGCCGCGCTCGACCATCCGCCCGGGATCGAGATCGTTTCGAGCTCCGCGGCGATGACGCCCCCTCCCTTTCCGGAAGATCGGCTCTTCACCGTCTCACGCCCGATCACTCCGAAGGCGGTCGACGAAGGCGGCCGCGATCGCACGAGCGAGATCGCGAAATCGGACGGCGTTTTCGTGGGCGGGTTCGCCCCGACGCGCTACCAGGGGATCGTGGCCTCGCACGAGCTCGTCCTGGAGCTCCCGCGCGCGCGGGCGGCGAAGAACGTGATGCTCTACCTGACCGGTTGGATCTTCTACAGCGATACCTCGATCCAGGTTTCGCTCTCCCAGCGCGGTTCACCCGCCTCGAAACTCCGGCCCGCGGGTCCGGTGCTGGAGGTGCCCGACGGCCGGGGCGGCTGGAAGGTCGCGCTGCCGGCGATGGGCTTTCCGGCGGGCAAGACGAAGACGATGCCGGTCGACCTTTCCGGCGTGCTCGTCCGAAACGATCCGCGCGTGCGCATCCGGACCAACCTTGCCGTCTACTGGGACCGGATCGCCTACACGGTGGACGATCCGACAGTCGACTTGCGGACGTCCCGGGTTCCTCTCGTGTCGGCGGAGCTCGCCTTCCGCGGATTCTCGCGACGGGTCCGGGAGAGCGCCGACGGACCCCACCTCTTCCTCCACGACGACGTCGACACCGCGCCGCACTGGGCGGACATGGCCGGGCTCTACACCCGATACGGAGACGTTCGGGAGCTCCTGACCGGCGTGGATGATCGCTACGTCGTTTTTCAGGGCGGCGACGCCATCCGGCTGGACTACGACGCGACTTCGTTGCCGCCGCTACCCGCCGGTTGGGAGCGCGACTGGCTCCTCGTGCTCGACGGCTGGGAAAAGGATGGCGACAAGAACACGATCGCCGGCCAGACCGTGGAGCCGCTTCCGTTTCACGGACTGGAGGACGCGCGCTACGGCGAAGCCCAGAAGGAGCCGGCAGCTCTTCAGGAGCTTCGCGAGAAGTGGCTGACGCGCCGGGAAGGACCCGAAAAGTTCCGCGACTGGATTCGCGGGGGCGCTCGCTGATAGCCCCCCTCTCCCTCTGGGAGAGGGTCGGGGTGAGGGCGGTGGTTACGGCTGAGGAGAATTATTCAAGTGAGAGTGGAATGCGCCGAAAACCGCCGCTGTACCGCGACGACCTGACGAGAGCTCGCAACTCCCGCCGCGTTCCGACGGACGTCGAGCAGAAACTCTGGTTCCGACTCCGGAATCGGCGTCTCGCCGGCGCAAAATTCCGCCGACAATCTCCGGTTGGGCCCTATGTGGTCGATTTCCTCTGCGTTGATGCGAACCTCGTTGTCGAGCTCGACGGTGGAGGTCACGCCGAAGACAAAGAGATAACCCGGGATCTGCAGCGCAGTCGGGAGCTGGAGAAACTCGGCTTACGCGTTCTCCGCTTCTGGAACAGCGATGTCCTTGAGAACCTCGATGCAGTTTTGACGACAATTGCGGAGGCCGTGGAATCCCCTCACCCCACCCTCTCCCACGGGGAGAGGGAGACAGCCAATGGGTAAAGCGAAACGACTGAGGGCGGTCCCTGTGACCGTGCTCATGGGCACGGCCCTCGCCGCGGCATTCGCGGCGGTCGCAGTGAGCGGCGATCCGCCCGACGTGTTTCGCGACGTGACCGCCTCCTCCGGAATCCGGTTCCGGTTCCGGTCGGATCTCCGGCGCCTGAAAATGATCACGACCGTCAACGGTGGTTGCGCATTCGGCGACGCGGACGGCGACGGCCGGCCGGACCTCTATGTCACGAACTCGATCCCCCGCTGGGGAAAGCGGAACGAGAGGAATTGCGGCCGGCTCTATCGCAACCTCGGCGGCGGCCGCTTCGAGGACGTGACGAAGACTTCGGGAGTCCGTGCGTGCGGTCTCGGCATGGGCGCGTTCTGGGTCGACATCGACGGAGACGGCGACCTCGACCTGTACCTGACGAACGTCGGCCCCAACCAGCTGTTCCTCAATCGCGGAAACGGGACGTTTGCCGAAGCGCACGGGACCGGCCTCGAGGACCCGCTCTTTTCGGTCGGAGCGGCGTTCCTGGACTACGACGCCGACGGAGACGTCGACGTCGTCGTCGCGAACTACCTCGAGTCGACGCCGGAATGGGAGCGCGCGCAGCCGCTCCTGGAGCTGCGCGTCCCCGACGATTACAAGGGTCAGCCTTCACGCCTTTTTCGCAACGAGGGAACCGGCCGTTTCACCGACGTCACCGCGAGGGCCGGCCTCGCGATGCCGCCGGCGGACACGAAGACGCTCGGCGTCGCCGTGCTCGACTACGACTCCGACGGGCGGCAGGATCTCTACTTCGTCAACGATCGCGTCTCGAATCGCCTGTTTCGCAACCGTGGCGACGGAACCTTCGAGGAGACGACCGCTGAATCGGGCGCGGGCGTACTCGGAAACGAGCCGCGCGCGGGCATGGGTGTCGCCGTCGGAGATGCGGACGGCGACGGCACGATGGATCTCTTCGTCACGAACTTCGGCGGCGAGCCGAACAGCTACTACCGCAACGTCGAGGGAACGATTTTCGAAGATGCCGGCACGACGCTCGGTGGGGCGCAGGCCGGATTGGAAGCGGTTCGCTGGGGGACGCACTTCGCCGATTTCGACAACGACGGCTGGCCGGACCTGTACGCCGTCGGCGGCCACCTGGCGCCGCGCCTTCCGAGACTTTTCGGCCACTACAAGAGCGGCAAGGCCGCCTACGTGGAGGTCGGCGATCGCGCCTACCGGCAATACACGGTGCTGCTGCACAACCGGGGCAGCGGGAGATTCGAGCAGTGGCGGGAGGCCGGAGACCTGGGTTCGACACGGATGGCGGGGAGGGGAAGCGCGGTCGCCGACGTCGACGGTGACGGAGACCTCGACCTGTTCGTGCTGAATCTCGCGGGCCGGTCCCGCCTCTACGAGAACCAGGTCGGGAGCCGGCGGAGCTGGATCGGCATCGAGCCGAGACCCGGCCCGAATCGGCGAACGGTGCTCGGCACGCGGGTCCGGGTGACCGCCGGCGGGCGCACGCAGGTGCAGGACCTGCAGGTGTCGCCGTCGTACGCGTCCGGTACGCTGACCGATCTGCACTTCGGCCTGGGCAATCAGGCAAGAGTCGACGTCGAGGTCCGGTGGCCCGATGGAGAGGCGCGCCGTTTCGAGAACGTCGGAGCGCGGCGGATCTACACCTTGACGCGCGCCGGCGGCCTCGAACAACGGGCGGCTCGTTAGCCCACGGTCCCCGGAGGCGTGACCGCTCTTTCGATCGGAGGACGTGGGGCGACGGACTTCGGATCAGAGATGCGAGTTCGAGCCCGCTCCCGACGGCGTGCCGAGTCGAATCAGGTCCTCGATGATCCGGGGGAGTAATCTCCTCGAGACCCAGGGCTCGCCCTGGTCCACCTTGCGAACCGCCTTCGGGAGAAAAGCGCGGAGCAGTTTCCGGTTCAGGTAACCGTGCGCGCCGCTGGAGAGCGTCTCGAGCAGAGCCGCTGTGGTGCTCTGCCCCGTCAGCACGATGATCTTCGTTTCCGGGCTGCTGCGTCGGAAGATCGGCAGCAGTACGAGCCCCCGTCCCCTGGCGAGCCTGGCGTCGAGCAGCAGGATGCGGGGGGCCAGGCGGGCGGCATCGAGTGTTTCCGCCGCAGTGGCCGCCTCCGCGACGACGCGGATCCCCTTCTCGGGCGCGAGAAGGCGAAGGCACGCCGCCCGACGCTCCTTCTCCTCGTCTGCGACGACGACCGTGATGGTCGACGACATCGGAGATCGAAGACGCATTGTGACCGATCTCACAAAACTCGGCAACCCGACCTTCGTCGCCTTCGACCGAAGGGCGGCTCTCTTCGGTTCAAGCGCCCACCTCGCTCTCCCTCTTGAGTTCGCCTGTTTATACGTTGCCTCGATGGGCCTGTCCATCGGAGTTCGTCCAATCCACCATCCGTGGAATCGCGCCGGTTCGCTGGCCCGTGAGGGTCGCCGCGCGCCGGGCTCGATCCGCTCAGCGAGCCGGCGATCGACGGATCGAGCGCTTTTTCCGTGACGGATTTGCCAAAAAAAAGGGCGCCCGAAGGCGCCCTTTTGAGTCAACTCTTCAGTCGCTCAGTCCGGAGTGTTGAAAGTGCACGAGGCCTCACCGGGCGGGATGATCGTGCAGGCCGTCTTG
>DASUAD010000516.1:0-22555 GCA_035763965.1 Thermoanaerobaculia bacterium
GAATCCTTTCCGGCGCAACAATGCGGTCGATACGTTCACCGCGATCCTGCGCGAAGATCCGCCGCCTCTGGACCCCCGCTTGGGTGCGATCCCGGTCGAGCTCACCCTCGCTCTCGGCCGGGCGCTCGCCAAGAAGCCGGATGATCGGTACCCCACGGCCCGGGAGCTCGCGGCCGACCTGCGTGAGGTCCGCGCGCGAGTCGTTCCGCCGGTCGCCGGCGCCGGGGAGATCGCGCCCCGCGAGCGCCGTGGTGCGTGGGCTCTCTTCGGCGCGATCGGAGCCTTCGCGCTGGCGGTCGGGGCGTTTCTCCTGCTTCGAGGCTGCTAGACCGAGTCTTCGATCGACCCCGAGGCGGTATTCAGCCGGACTCGCGCATCCGGACGGACGACGCCGGTGTCCGGTCGAGCACGGGAAGGCCGTGTGCCGTGAAGCGACCGAACGCGAGGACGCCGGTCGGACAGGCCTGGACGCACGCGGAGCACCTCACGCACTGCGGGTCCTCCATCGGGACCCCCTTGTTCGCGAAGTTCATGACGTCGATGCCCTGATGACAGACGGAGGTGCAGACGTTGCACGAAATGCACTTCGCCTTCTCCGGAAAGATACGGAACCGCGAAAAACGCGTGTAGACGTGCATGAGCGCCGCGAGCGGACACGCGAATCGGCACCACACCCGGCCCGAGAACCAGAAGTACATGCCGACGCCGACGATCCCGGCGAGGAAGATGTCCACGACGTGGTAGTAGTTGAGCTCGATTCCGAGAACCGACCAGTTCGAGAGAAGTCCGTCGTAGAACTTCGCGGCGGCGGTGCCCACGGCGCTCTTCGGCCAGGTCCAGGAGATCGCGCGGCCGAGCAGGAGCAGGAACGCAGCTGCGAGGATCACCTGTCCCGTCATGTTCACCCGGTTCCAGATGGGGCCGTGCGGCATCTTCGTCCGGTGCGCGTCCCCCATCGTCTCCGCGAGAGCGCCGCAGGAGCAGATCCAACCGCAGTACGCGCCCTTGCCCCAGCGGCGGATGATCAGAGGAATCAGAACGAACGTCTGAGCGAACGCGATCACGAGCCACCACGCGAGCGGCCTCGGCGAGAAGACGTTCCAGATGAAGAGCGGCCACGCGAGGATGAGGCCGAAAGCGCGCCAGTACTCGCGGCCGTGGCCGGAGTCGGCGGCGGGGAAGAGATTGTCCGCGAAGGTCTTTCCGAAGCCGGCGTCGAAAACGCCGTTGTGGCCGAGGAGCGGCAGCACGACGAACGGCAGGAGGAAGAGCGGCACGATCTGGATCGCCGTCAGTGTCGCCGTCTGCGCCGCCACGTACGGCGTCCGGCGGCGGCGGATCCGGGCGATGCCGAAAAGGAGAACCGCGAGGCAGTACGCGATCGAGTAGTAGAAGCCCGGGTCGCGCGCGGAGATCGCGAGCGTGCCGGCAAGCGTCGACGGATCGCGGGGCGCGGAGATCTGATACGGAAAGAGGCGGTGCTCCTGGAAGAAGCGGTTCACGGCCCCGCCGGCCTTCCAGTTGTAGAGGAAAACGCAGAAAGCGAAGAAGGCGGAGAAGGAGAGCCACGTCGTCGCCTTCCACTCGCCCCGAATCGGAATGCCGGAACGTCGGAAGAACTCGAGTGGCGCTTCTCGGCCCAGCATCGTGAAGACGACGTCGTTGGTGATCGTCGTTTCTCTGCCGGAATCGTCCTTCAGCGTGAGAGTTTTCGGCTCGATGCGGACGACCTGCGTGCCGAGCACGAGCTTCACGGAGCCGGGCGCGTGCTCTCCGGCGCTCTCCATGAAGTCGCCCGTTGCGGTCGTGACACGTTCGGAACTGGGTTTCTCGACCGCGACGGGCGCCGCGGGATCGCCCTCGAGCATGCGGATCTTCTCGACGTTCGCGGGCTTGGGTCGGGCGAACTCTTTCCTCCGGTAGGAGAGCGTCACGTGCGCACCGGCAGTCGCGAGGGCGATCGCCGTCTCGAGCGCCGAGTCGCCCCCTCCCACGACGACGGCCCGTTTTCCGGCGAACTCCTTGGGGTCGTAAAGACGGTTGAAGACCTTGTCGGACTCTTCCCCGGGAATGCCGAGCCGTCGGTGGTTGCCGCTCCGCCCGATCGCGACGATCGCGCGGCGCGCGCGGGTCGCCGTCTTTCCGTCGCCGTGAAGCAGAAGAAGGACGTTGCCGCGCCGCTCGATCCGCTCGACGCGTTCAAAGACGACCTCGACGCCGGCGGCCCGGCGCCGCTTTTCGAGGTCTTCCAGGAGCTGCTCCTTGGGATGAACCTCGGAACGGAACTGGAGGTCCCCCGCGGGGGTCATGCCGCTGGGGTACGTGTAGATCGGCTTTCCTTTCGGAAAGTTGCCGACGGTCGAGAAGACTTCGCTGGCCTCGAACACGACGAACGAAAGGCCCGCCTTCTTCGCCTCGATCGCCGCGGCGATGCCGGAGACCCCGCCTCCGACGATCGCGACGTCGACGGTGTCGGCGTCGATCGTGCGCTCCGAGTCGAAGCCCGGCTCGCGCAGGATCGCCCGGACCGCACGCGCTCCGGAGTCCGAGGAGAACTTCAGGAGCGGGATTCCGGTGAGGTCTCCCACGATGCGGACGCCCGGAACCGCAGTCGTGCCGTCCTCACGGATCTCGGGCAGCTTCTCCACTGTCCCTGCCGGCCAGCGAGTGTGCAGCCAGTGCGTGTAACGGCGGATCAGCGAGGACACGGCGCCTCGTTGGATGATTCGAAGGTCATGAGAGTTTCGTATTCTCCCGCACGGAATGCCCGAGTTGCCGGATATCGCCGCGTACCTCGCCGCCCTCGAGCCGCGCGTTCTCGGCCGGGAGCTGGTCCGGGTCCGGCTCGCGAGCCCGTTTCTCGTTCGATCGGTCGAACCTCCGCTCGCGGAGGCCGGAGGCCGCCGCGTCGTCGGTCTGCGACGCCTCGGGAAAAGGATCGTGTTC
The DNA here is from genome assembly GCA_035763965.1 of Thermoanaerobaculia bacterium. GTDB lineage: Bacteria > Acidobacteriota > Thermoanaerobaculia > UBA5066 > Gp7-AA6 > Gp7-AA6. The sequence continues at coordinate 2,947 of DASUAD010000516.1, forward strand.
GACCTGGAGGGCGACCTGCACCTCGTGCTGCACCTCATGATCGCCGGCCGGCTCCACTGGCGCCCCGCCGGCGCGAAGCTCTCGACGAGAACGTCCCTCGCGGCTTTCGATTTTCCCGAGGGCACACTTCTCCTCACGGAGGCCGGGTCGAAGAAGCGAGCCTCGCTTCACATCGTTCGCGGCGAGGCGGCGCTCTCGGAACACGCGCGGGGAGGGCTCGAGGTGCAGGAGGCGGACGCGGAAGCCTTTCGGACGGCTCTCACGCGAGAGAACCACACGTTGAAACGCGCGTTGACCGACCCGCGCCTCTTTTCGGGAATCGGGAACGCCTACTCCGACGAAATCCTTCACCGCGCAAAGCTCTCGCCGACGAAGCGGACGTCGCGGTTGACGGGGGAAGAGATCTCCGCGCTCTACGACGCGACGCGCGGGGTCCTCCGCGAATGGACCGAGCGGTTGACGGCGCAGGCCCGAAGTGGCTTTCCCGAGAAGGTCACGGCGTTCCGCGAGGGCATGGCCGTGCACGGCCGGTTCGGAAAGCCGTGTCCCGTCTGCGGGACGAAAGTCCAGAGGATCGTCTACGCCGAAAACGAGTCGAACTACTGCCCGACGTGTCAGACGGAGGGAAAACTCCTGGCCGACCGGGCGCTCTCGCAACTGCTCAAGGGGGACTGGCCGAAGACCCTCGAGGAGCTGGAGAAGAGGAAGACGGTGCGCAGGCTGTCATCCTGAGGGCCGAAGGCCCGGAGGATCTCTTGCTTTTCGGAGAGATCCCCCGCTGCGCTGAGGATGGCCGCCGCGCCGTCACATCTCGACCATCCTCCGAAATGCCTCGATGTGCCGGGGCGTCTGGTCCGGATTCTAGTTCGTCGGGACGACGATCCCCTCGAAGGCGTCCTCTTGGAGCAGGTCGAGCTCGTGCTCCGCCTCGGCTCGGCTGTCGAACGGGCCCACCTTCACCCGAGAAAGCCCGCGATACGGCTCGAGGAAGACCGAGCGGCCGGTTCCGCGGAGCCGCTCCGCGTATCGCTCGGCGCGGAGGCGGTCGGCGAACGATCCGACCTGCACTGCCCACCGCCCGGACGGCGAGACGACCTCCTGGGCGACCCCTGGAACGACGACCGTGATCCGCACGGGGCCGGTCCCCGGGCCCACGAGGCCGATCCTCTCCGCAGCGTTGCGCGAGAGGTCGATCACGCGTCCGAACACGAACGGTCCGCGGTCGTTGATGCGGACGCGCACGGTCCGATCGTTGTCGAGGTTCGTCACGTCGACGACCGTCCCGAGCGGGAGCTCGCGGTGGGCGGCGGTCAGGAGCGAGGAGTCGTAGATTTCGCCGGAGGCGGTCGGCTTTCCCTCGAAGCCGTCGCGGCCGCCGTACCAGGACGCGATGCCTTCCTCCGTCCATCCGGGCGAGGGCGGCCCGGTCGGCACTCCGAGCGCGCGGGGGTGCGAGGCGCAGCCGGCGAGGGATCCCAGGAGACCGAGGAGAAGAGCGGCCGGGACGGCCGTCCGCCGCATCACACCTTCAGAGGGACGCTCTCGGCGGACTCGATGCCTTCGAGCGCCGGGTCGAGCTCCTCCCGGACGAACTTCTCGACCTGTTCGGAGGCGCGGCCGGTCAGGCGCTCGGCCCCTGCGACTTCGGCGAGCTTTTCCCGAGACAGCCGGAAGGCGCCGTCGGCGGCGATGCGATCGAGGAGGTCCCCGGCCCGGTCCTCTCCGGCCGGACGGTCCACGGCGGCCCGCGCGTAGATGCGGAGCTTCTCGTGGAGCTCCTGGCGATCTCCGCCCCGGCGCACCGCCTCCATGAGGACGTTCTCCGTCGCGAGGAAGGGGATCTCCGCCTCGAGGCGGCGCCGGGCGACGTCCGCGTGCACGACGAGGCCCGAGAAGACGTTTTCGAGCAGCACCAGGATCGCGTCGGACGCCAGGAACGCCTCGGGGATCACGATGCGGCGGTTCGCCGAGTCGTCGAGAGTCCGCTCGAGCCACTGCGTGGCCGCCGTCATCGCCGTGTTCAGGGACAGCGCGATGACGTGCCGGGCGAGCGAGCAGATCCGCTCGGCCCGCATCGGGTTGCGCTTGTACGGCATCGCCGAGGAGCCCACCTGCAACGGCTCGAAAGGCTCCTCCACCTCGCCGTCGTGCTGGAGCAGGCGCAGGTCGGTGCCGATCTTGTGCGCAGACTGAGCGAGACCGGAGAGTGCGGAGACGACGCGGTCGTCCTGCTTGCGGGAGTAAGTCTGACCCGAGACGGACTGGCTCCTTGCGAATCCGGCCCGCCGCGCGAGCGCGCGATCGAGCTCCTCGACTTTCGCGGCGTCGCCGTCGAAGAGCCGCAGGAACGAGGCCTGAGTCCCGGTCGCTCCCTTGGCGCCGAGGAACCGCAGGTCCACCCTCCTGCGGCGGATTTCTTCGAGGTCGGTCGTGAGGTCGAACGCCCAGAGCGCGATCCGCTTCCCGACGGTCGTCGGCTGCGCCGGCTGATAGTGGGTATAGGCGAGGGCGGGCGCCGAGCGGTATTCGAGCGCGAGAGCCCGCATCCGCCGGAGGACCGCGGCCAGCCGGCGCTCGACCAGTCCGAGCGCTTCGCGCACCACGATCAGGTCCGCGTTGTCGGTCACGTAGGCGGAGGTCGCGCCCCAATGGATGATCGGGCGCGCCGCCGGCGCGGCCTTTCCGAAGACCTTGACGTGCGCCATGACGTCGTGGCGTATCCGCTCCTCCTCGCGCGCGGCCGCGTCGAAGTCGATGTCGGAGAGGTGGGCGCGCATCTGGCCGATCGCCTGGTCGGAGATCGGGAGACCGAGCCGCTGCTCCTCTTCGGCGAGCCAGAGCCAGAGGAGCCGCCACGTCTCGAACTTGTGTTGCGCCGAAAAGAGACTCGCCATCTCCGGTGAGGCGTAGCGCCCGGCGAGAGGATGGGCGTCCCGTGCGTCCGGGTCAGCCCGATTCATCTTCCCAGTCCCCGATGAGGAACATCGTCACCGCGTCGTTGCCGCACGCGATACAGAGGGCTTCGCGGACGCGGCCCTTTTCGACCTCGAAGACGTAGCAGGGCGTACCGCACTCCTTGCAGAGGAGGTAGGGAATCTCGCGGTCCGGATTGGGCTCTGAGGCGGGTCGGTCGGTCAAGCGGATTCTCCGGGACATTCTCGCATCCGAGAACGGGAGGGACAAGCGGTTGTCAGCCGGTCTCCAACAGTCCCCGACCCCTGCCCGCCGGCTCTCCGCGTCCGGCCGTTCCTGCGCGGTCGGACACCATTTGTCCGTACGACGCTTATCCTGAGAAGAGCATGATCACGACGATCCTGATCGCTTTCGGCGCGGCGCTCCTCGTCGGGGGAGTTCTCTACGTCATCCTGCGGCCGCGTGAGGCCGACCCGCGACTCGACCGTCTCCTCGTCGAGATGGCCGCCGTCCGGGGTTCCTCGGAGTCGATGGATCGGAGAGTCGAGGACCTGCGTCGGTCCGTCGGGGAAAGGGTCTCGTCCGTAGAGGCGCGACTCGCAGAGGGCCAGAAGGACGTCTTCGCCACGCTGGGCGACGTCCGCGAGAAGATCGGCCGCGTCTTCGAGAGCTCCCAGAAGGTCGAACGGCTCGCGGGGGACATGACCCGGCTCGAGGATCTCCTCAAGCCCCCCAAGATCCGCGGCAACCTGGGGGAAACTTTTCTCGAGCAGACTCTGCGGGAAGCACTGCCGCCGGAGGTCTGGACGATGCGGCACGCCTTCTCGGATGGCACGGTCGTCGACGCCGCGGTGCGCGTCGGCCCCCGGATCGTGCCGATCGACAGCAAGTTTCCGCTCGAGAACTTCCGGAAGGGAAGAGAGGCGGCCGACGAATCCGAACGCCGCCGGGCCCGCCGCGATTTCACCGGTGACGTCCGCAGACACGTCGAAGCCATCCGGAAGAAATACATCCGTCCCTTCGACGGCACCTTCGACTTCGCACTCATGTACGTGCCCGCCGAGGCGGTCTACTGCGAGATCATGTCCGACGAGGACGCGCCGTCGCTCTCCGATTACGCCGCGGAGCGACGCGTCATCCTTGTCTCGCCGAGCCTTCTCTACGCCTACCTCGCCACGGTCGCGATCGGGTTGCGCGGTATGGAGCTCGAGAAGAGCGCGCATGAGGTCCTCGGCCGCCTGGCCGAGCTCGAGAAGCACTGGGAGAAGGTCGAAGCACCGTTCGAGGTCCTGGGGACTCACCTGCGGAACTCGCACGCGAAGTACGAGGAGACCGAGAGGGCACTGGAGAAGTTCGGCGCACGCCTGGGCGCGCTCGCGGAGCGCGAGCACGAGGAGGAGATCCCCGAAACGCGACCCGTGGCGATCCCGCCACCCTCTTAGAATTCTGGTCGCGGGAGTGAGGGAGCGACCAGGCGAGCGGTCGAGCCGGGTGTGGCGAGCCGCTCGCCGGTGCGTGAGCAGGTCGCGAGCGAGCGACCGCGACGGGATAGAATCCCGCGTCTTTTTGCGGGAATTTCGATGGCTCTCCATGTGACCTCGGAGATCGGAAAGCTCTCTTCGGTCCTCGTCCACCTCCCCGGTCGGGAGATCGACCGGATGGTGCCGGCGATGATGGAAGAGCTCCTCTTCGACGACATCCTGTTCGGCAGCCGGGCCCGCGAGGAGCACCGGCGCTTCCAGCAGGTACTCGGCTACGTCGCCGACGAGGTGCTCGAGGTGCAGGATCTCCTGACGGAAGTTCTCGATGTTCCCGCGCAGCGCGCGGAGATCGTGGAGGACCTCGGCGAATCCCTCGGCTGGGGCCCGGACATGGACTACCGGCTCCGCGATCTCACCGCGGAGCAGCTCGCCTCGGCACTGGTTGCTGGAATCGAGCGGCCGGCGGCCGACGTCGCGATCGCGCCTTCCGAGCTCTACTGGCTTCCGCCGATACCCAACTATTTCTTCCAGCGCGACCCGCTCGTCGTCCTCGGAGACCGGGCGATCCGCGGTTCGATGGCAACCGCCGCCCGCCTTCGCGAGCCTCTCCTCTCGGGATACGTCATCCGGTATCACCCGCGGTTCGCGGGCGGGGGAGGAGAACGGTTCTGGTTCCAGGAATTCTCGACGGACTACGGACGGCCGTCCTCTTACGCCCGGATGCGGCCCACGCTCGAGGGGGGAGACATCCTCGTCCTCCGCGAAGACCTCCTCGTGATGGGGTACTCGGAGCGGACCAAGAAAACGACGATCGAGCGTCTCGCAGAAACGCTGCGGCAGAAGGGGTCGCCGGTGCGCCGGATCTTCGTGGTCGCGCTCCCGCCGGCGCGTTCGTTCATGCACCTCGACACGGTCTTCACGATGATCTCGAACGACGAGTGCCTCATCTACGCGCCGATGATCCTCCCGGACGGCGCCGAAGAAGCGGACGTCTACCGCTGCGACCTGACGAGCCGCCCGGCGGCGTGGACCTCGGAGAACGACCTTCTCTCGGCGCTCCGATCCGAGGGCCTCGACTTGAAGCCGGTGCGGTGCGGGGGCACGGATCCCATCGCCGAACGGCGGGAGCAGTGGACCGACGGTGCGAACGCGTTCGCGCTCGCCCCGGGTGTCGTCCTCATCTACGACCGCAACGAGCGAACGGCCGAGGAGCTCGCGAGAACGGGATACGAAGTGGTCGACGAAGCGGACCTGTTGCTCGGCCGGACCGAGCTCGACCTGCGCCGTTCGAGGAAATACGCGGTGAGGCTGGCGGCTCACGAGCTGTCGCGGGCCCGCGGCGGTCCGCGGTGCATGGCAATGCCCCTGGAGCGGGAAGACCCGTAGCCGGAAGACGGGAGACGGGAGAGGGAAGACGAAACCGGGTCTGGACTCGTCTACCGTCTACCGTCTACCGTCTACCGTTCCGTGAGCACCCCCTTCTTCCCCTTCGTCCGGCCTCTCGCCGTCGTCGCGTTCGGCGGCAACGCTCTGCTCCGGCCGGAGGACCCCGGAGACACCGCCGCGCAGCTCGCCCGCGCGCGCACCGCGGTGCGCCAGCTCCTCCCGATCCTCAACCGCGGTTACGAGCTCATCGTGGTCCACGGCAACGGCCCCCAGGTGGGAAACCTGCTGATGCAGGCGGAAATCGCTGCCGAAACGGTTCCGCCACAGACGCTCGACGTGTGCGTCGCGCAGACACAGGGTTCGATGGGTTTCCTTCTGGAGCTCGCGTTCGACGGCGAGCTCAAGGCGGCGGGCTTCCGGAAGCGCGTCGTTACTCTGGTCACGCAGGTCGAGGTCGACGCGGCCGATCCCGCATTCCTCGAGCCCTCGAAGCCGATCGGCCCCTTCTTTCCGCGCGAACGGGCGGAGGCGATCGAGCGTGCGGCCGGCTGGACGATGGTGGAGGATGCGGGCCGGGGTTTCCGAAAAGTCGTGCCGTCCCCGAAGCCGCGCGCGATCCGCAACGTCGACCTGGTCGCGTCCCTCGTGAACCGCGGCTCGATCGTGATCGCCGCCGGCGGCGGCGGGGTCCCGGTCGTCGTCCCGGAAGAAGGGGAGGTGCGCGGCGTCGAGGCCGTGATCGACAAGGATTACGCGGCTTCGATGCTGGCGGCGTCGCTTTCGGCGGATCTCTTCGTGATCCTGACCGGCGTCGACCGCGTGTCGAAGAACTTCGGGAAGCCGACGGAGACCCCGCTGTCGAGGCTCGACGTTGCGGCCGCTCGAGCGCTCCTGGCGGAGGGCCACTTCCCGCCCGGGAGCATGGGTCCGAAAATCGACGCGGCGATCCGTTTCGTCGAGGCGGGGGGTCGCGAGGTGCTCATCACGCGCGCCGAGCGGCTGTCGGAGGCTCTCGACGGTGAAACCGGAACGGTGATCTGGAGGACGGAATGAGAACTCCCTCGGCCGCACGTGCGAAGCGGGACTACGTGAACGAGAACGACTGGGCGCCGTCGGAGATCGAGCAGCTGCTCGATCTCGCCGTGCGGATCAAGGCGCGCCCCGGCGACTGGCAGACGGCGCTCGCGGGCCGATCGCTCGCGATGATCTTCGAGAAATCATCGACGCGCACCCGGGTCTCCTTCGAAGCGGGCATGTTTCAGCTCGGCGGGCTCGGGATGTTCCTGTCTTCGCGCGACCTCCAGCTCGGCCGCGGGGAACCGATCTCGGATACCGCGCGCGTTCTCTCCCGATACGCCGACGGAATCATGGCCCGCACGTACGCGCATTCGACCGTGCAGGATCTCGCCCGGTTCGCGTCCGTTCCGGTGATCAACGGCCTCTCCGACCTTCTGCACCCCTGCCAGGCGCTTGCCGACTACCTGACGATTCGTGAGCGATTCGGGGCAACGCGCGGATTCCCGATCTCCTACGTCGGCGACGGGAACAACGTCGCCCACAGCCTGCTCGTGACGGGCGCAAAGCTCGGTGCCCGGGTCTCCGTGGTCACGCCGCCGGGATTCGAGCCGCGGGCGTCCGTCGTCGAGTGGGCGCGGGCCGCGGCGCGCGAGACCGGGGGATCGGTGCTCGTCACGACGTCACTCGAAGAAGGAGTCGCCGGCGCCCGGGCCGTGTACACCGACGTCTGGGCCTCGATGGGACAGGAGTCGGAGGCGGAGGATCGCGCGAAGAAGTTCGAGTCGTATCGCGTTACACGAAAGGTCATGGAGATGTCGGCGAGCGACGCGGTTTTCCTCCACTGCCTGCCGGCCCATCGGGGGGAGGAGGTTTCGGCGGACGTCATCGATTCCCCGGCCTCCGCCGTGTTCGACCAGGCCGAGAACCGGCTTCACGCGCAGAAGGCCCTCCTCGTCACTCTGATGGGTAGCGATTAGTGGAGCTGGATTCGGCGCCCGGGCCACGTTCGGCGATCTTCGGCGCGTGGCGGCGGGGAATGTGGATCGCGCTCGGAACCCTCGGTCTCGTGGCCGTGCTGCTCGTCGCAGGACGCGACGCGCCCGGACCCGGCGCCCCTGCCCCGAAGTCGCCGGCTCTCGTGACGGTTCCGGAGGCGGCCGTGAAGCGCCAGCCAGCGGAGAGCGCCGAGACGCTCAGCGTCGTCCGGCGCGGCGAGGAGGTGACCGTGCTCTCCGACCGGGGAGCCTGGCTCGAGGTGGAAATCGGGAAGACAGCCGGTTTTATCCGGGCCGGCGAGGTCGAGCGGGAAGAGGATCGGGAAGCGCGGGTGGAGAGGGCGAAGAAGATTCTCTCTTTCCCTCCGGTCTACGGCGTCGTCGGGGAGGCGACGCCGGTTCTCCTCGCCCCGTTCCCGTTCGCCCCGCGCGCGGGCGTCCTTCCGAAAGGGACCGTGATTCCGATCCACGCCGTGGACCACGCATATTTCGCGTATCGCGATCGCGCGAACGGCGTCGCGTTCGTCGCCTCAGCTGACGTCGATCTCGTTCCTCCCGATCCGAAGAGTCCGAACATCGTTCCGGACACCTCGATCGCGCTCCGCCGCCTGTCGGCGCTCGACGTGCCGACGCCCGAGCCGACCACGTCCCTCGAGATCCCCCCGGCGGGTCCGCAGGCGGAGATTCTCCCGCCCGAGCATCCGACTCCCCGGCCCGCCGCGCCGCAGGAGACCTCGGTCGAGCCCGCCGTGGTCATCGAGAAAATCGACCCGTCGTATCCGGAGATCGCCGTACGCGCTCAGGTCGAGGGAAGCGTCGTCCTCGACATCGGAATCGACGAGAACGGCCGTGTCACCGACGTCCAGGTGACGCGCGGGCTCCCGTTCGGGCTCTCGGAGGCGGCGGCCGACGCCGTCCGGCAGTGGAAGTATCGCCCGGCGCGCTCGGCCGAGGGCCCGATCCCATCCCGAAAGACCGTTCGTATCCTGTTCACGCTGCGAGGCGGCGGCTAGAGAGAGCCCTCACGTCGGGTCCCGGCTGCGGAGTCCCACGTATACTTTTTCCATGCTCCAGGTTCTTTTCGAGGCCGAGGGTCGGCCGCAGACTTACACGCTCACCCGCGACCAGGCGTCAATCGGACGCTCGAGCGACAACGACATCGTCCTGAACGATTTTTCGGTGTCCCGCCGGCACGCCTACCTCAAGCACGAGAACGGCGAGTGGGTCCTCTACGACAATCACTCGACCAACGGAATCCGTGTGAACGACCGGCACGTTCCGAACGCGCCCGTCGGGGACGGGGACCGGGCGGTCATTGGCACCTTCACCCTTCGATTCCGCGACCAGGCGGAGGAAGAGGACTCCCAATCCAAGCGGCCCAAGCTCGATTCGACGTCGACATGCATTCGTCCGATCGCCGAGTTCAACCTCGACTTCGGGCTCGAGAAGAGCGCCGCCGGCGCATCGCGTCCGCTGGCGGAATCGACGGCCGACCGCAAGCGCGTGGTTCTCGACGTCGCGTACAAGAACAAGGTCTTCGAGATCCTGGTGCAGGTCGCGAAGACCCTGATCTCGCTCGAAGAGCTCGAGACGGTGCTCGACAAGGTCATGGACCTGATCTTCGAGTATCTCCCGGTCGAGCGCGGCTTCCTGTTGCTCGAGGAGAACGGCGGTCTTCAGCTCCGGATCAGCCGGTTCAAGGGGGGGCAGCGGATGACCACCGACGGCTCGCTGCCTTACTCGCGGACGATCGTGGACATGGTGGTGCACGACAAGGTCGCGGTGCTCACGTCCGACGCTCAGCGGGACGAGCGGTTCGAGGCAGGCCAATCGGTCCGCCTTCAGCAGATCCGATCGGCCATGTGCGCTCCGCTCTGGAACCGCGACTCCGTGATCGGCGTGATCCACGTGGATTCTCCGCTGCACGTGGGCTCGTTCACCGAGCGTGACCTCGACCTGCTCACCGCTCTCGCCAACTTCGCAGCCGTCGCGATCGAGCGCGCCCGCCTGCACGCTCGGGTCGCCGAAGAGAAGCGGATCCGCGGAAGACTCGAGCGCTATCACTCCCCGCAGGTCGTCGACGAGATCATCGCCGACGTGAAAGCGACCGGCTCGTTCAAGGAAGTGCGGACGAAGGCCGTCACGATCCTCTTCGCCGATCTCGTCGGTTTCACGTCGTGGTCCGAGAAGATGGAGCCGGCCGAGCTCGCGCGGCTGCTCAATCGATTCTTCACGCTCGCATCGGAGGCGATCTTTTCCCAGGACGGTACCATCGACAAGTTCGTGGGAGACGCGGTGATGGCGTTCTTCGGCGCGCCCATCGACCAGCCGGACCACGCCGTGCGTGCAGCCGTTGCGGCGCTCAAGGTTCGCGAGGACGTGGCGGCGTGGAACCGGGAGCGCGCCGCGTCCGGGGACTTTCCTCTCGAAGTCCGCATGGCGTTGAACACCGGAGAGTCGATCGTCGGCGAGATCGGGTCGGAGCGGCGCGTCGACTACACGGTGCTCGGAAACCCCGTGAACGTCGCGGCGAGGATGGAAGAGTTCGTCGCCATGCCGGGAGACATCGTGATCGGGCCGAAGACCTACGAGGCGACCAAAGATCGGTTCGAGGTGGCGCAGCTCGGATTCTTCGCCCTGAAGGGCGTTTCGACGCAGGTACCTCTGTACAAACTTCTCGGCTCGCGCGATTCGGCGGAGCTCGAGATGGCCCGGAGTCCGAAGTCCCAGGCTTCAGGTCCCAAGTAGGGGGTGTCTTTTCCGCAGCCGGTTTTCGTCACCGGCCGCCCCGAGAAGGCCGAAGAGGCGGCGAGAATGGGGTTCCGGCTCGAGAGGATTTCGCTCGACCTGCCCGAGCCGCAGGCGCTCGATCCGTCCGAGGTCGTCGAGACGAAGGTGCGGACGGCGTTCGAGAGGCTGCACCGACCCGTCCTGGTGGAGGACTCGGGCCTGGAGATCGCCGCCTGGGGCGGCTTCCCGGGCGCGCTCGTCAAGTGGCTCGAGAAAAGCGCGGGTCTTCCGACGATCACCCGCATGCTCGACGGCTTCCCCGACCGCACGGCACGGGCCGTCTGCGCTCTCGCGTGCTTCGACGGAAAGAGCGTCGTCGCCGCCCGTGGCGTGACCGATGGATCGATCGCACCGGCGCCGCGCGGCGGCGCCGGCTTCGGATGGGACTCGATCTTCGTGCCGCGCGGCTCCACCCTCACGTACGCCGAAATGGCCCCCGAGGAGAAAGACCGCGTCTCGCACCGGGGCCGCGCGTGGGCGGAGCTGGCGAAAAAAGTCGGGATCGCGCGATAGCACGGCGCTTGCAGCATTCTCGGCCGAACCTTTCCCGGGAGAGGAAAGACTAAGGAGGAACGGCATGCTCGCGGAACTTTCGATTGTCCCGCTCGGACGGGGCGAACATCTCTCCTCGGCACTCGCGGAAATCCTGGACGTCGTCGACCGCTCGGGAATCCGATACAAGTTCACGCCCAGTGGAACGTGCCTGGAGGGCACCTTCGACGAGGTGATGGACGTCGTCCGCCGCGCTCACGCCAAGGCGCGTGAAGGATCGCGGCACGTCTTCACGACCGTGCGAATCGAGGACGAAGAGGGGGAGTCGGACAAGCTGACGCGCAACGTCACGTCCGTCGAGGAGAAACTGCGCCGGCAGCTCGCCGAAACCGGCGGAATCGTGCGATAGGCGCTTCCCGGCGAGACGTCGAAAGGCGCGGACGGCGTCATCGGTTCGGCGAAGTCCACTCGTACCGGTCGAACGGTTTCCGGGGTCGTCGGTTTCATGAGGTGCCCGGAGGCAGTCCTTAGGCCATCGGTTACACTCGCGTGCGACGATGGAACGGCCGATCCGGGTGTTGATCGCGAAGCCCGGCCTCGACGGGCACGACCGCGGTGCGAAGGTGATCGCGCGCGCGCTGCGCGACGCCGGGATGGAGGTGATCTACTCGGGACTCCGGCAGACCCCCGACCAGATCGCGACGGCCGCGGTCCAGGAAGACGTCGACGTCGTCGGGCTGTCGATCCTCTCCGGCGCCCACAACGTTCTCTTCCCGGAAATCCTGCAGCTGCTCCGGGAAAAGGGGGGCGGGGACATCCTCGTCCTCGCGGGAGGCATCATTCCCGACAAGGACATCGCGCCGCTGAAGGCGCTCGGAATCCGGGAGATCTTTCTCCCCGGAACGCCCACCCATACCCTCGTGGAATTCATCGAGAGAGAGGTCGCGGAGCGCGTCAACGGGTGAAGGCCGCCCGCGCTTCCGTGGCGTTCTGATGGAAGTCCTCGAATCGAAGATCGACGTTTCCTCGAAGGGGTTCTGCGAGCGGCGTGCCGCGATGGAGGCTCTGCTGACGCGGCTTCGGGAGGAAATCGCGAGGGTGCGGCAGGGCGGCTCCGGCCGCGAACGCCACGCCGAGCAGAAAAAGATGTTCGTCCGCGACCGGATCGACGCCCTGCTCGACCCGGGCTCGCCGTTTCTCGAACTCTCGCCGCTGGCCGCGTGGGGCATGTACGACGGCGAAGCGCCGGGCGCCGGGCTCGTCGCGGGGATCGGGCGCGTCTGCCGCCGTGAAGTGATGGTGATCGCGAACGATGCGACGGTGAAGGGGGGGACGTACTACCCGATCACCGTCAAGAAGCACCTTCGCGCCCAGGAGATCGCGTTCGAGAATCGCCTTCCGTGCGTCTACCTCGTGGATTCGGGCGGGGCCTTCCTGCCGCTGCAGGCCGACGTCTTTCCGGACCGCGAACATTTCGGGCGGATCTTCTACAACCAGGCGCGCATGTCCGCGGCACGGATTCCGCAGGTCGCGGTCGTCATGGGAATGTGTACGGCGGGCGGCGCGTACGTGCCGGCGATGTCGGACGAAGCGGTGATCGTCAAGGGCACGGGCACGATCTTCCTCGCCGGACCCCCGCTCGTCCGGGCAGCGACGGGTGAGGAGGTCTCGGCGGAGGATCTCGGAGGCGCAGACGTGCATACCCGGGTTTCCGGGGTCGCCGACTACTTCGCGGAAGACGACGCGCACGCGCTCGAGATCGCACGGGGAATCGTCGAGAATCTCGGTGGGGAATCGAAGACGCTGCCCGCGGACCGCGCGGAGCCGGAGGAGCCTCTCTACGACCCGCGCGAGATCTACGGGATCCTCCCGCGCGATCTGCGCAAGCCTTACGACGTGCGCGAAGTGATCGCACGGATCGTCGACGGCTCGCGATTCCAGGACTTCAAGGCGAGGTACGGCCCGACGCTCGTCTGCGGTTTCGCGAGAGTCGCCGGGTTCCGCATCGGAATCATCGCGAACAACGGAATCCTGTTCTCCGAGTCCGCGCTGAAAGCGACGCACTTCATCCAGATGTGCGCGCGGCGCAAGATCCCCCTTCTGTTCCTGCAGAACATCACGGGCTTCATGGTCGGGAAGGAATACGAGCGCGGCGGCATCGCGAAGGACGGCGCGAAGATGGTCCATGCGGTCGCGAACGCCGCGGTGCCGAAGTTCACGGTCATCATCGGCGGCTCCTTCGGCGCCGGCAATTACGGGATGGCCGGGCGCGCCTATGGGCCGCGGTTCCTCTGGACGTGGCCGAACGCGCGAATCTCGGTCATGGGCGGCCCGCAGGCGGCGTCGGTTCTCTCGACGGTCAAGCAGGACCAGCTCACGCGCGCGGGCAAAGCGCCCATGAGCGAGTCGGAGGTCGCGGAGTTCGAACGACCCACCCGTGAGAAATACGAGCTCGAAGGCAGTCCCTATTACTCGACGGCGAGGCTGTGGGACGACGGGGTTCTCGATCCGGCGGAGACGCGGACGGCCATGGCGCTCGCCCTCTCGGTCGCGTACAACGCGCCGGTTCCCGAAACCGAGTTCGGCGTGTTCCGGATGTGACGATGGTCCTGCGTCTTTTCGTCGGGTTCGTTCTTGCTGCGCTTCCCGTGAGGATCGACGTTCGCCCTGGCCCGAGCGAGACCTTCTCGGCGACGGTCGTCGGACCCGCGGCCGGCGCCCGCGGCGGACCCTTCTCGGGGCGCATCTCCGTCAACGGCTCTCCGGCGGAGCTTCCGGTGTCGTCGCGAGCCGAAGCGTCCGGCGCCCGGCTGCGAATCCCGGTGACGCTGCGCTATTCCGACGTTCCGGTGGACTGGGCCAATCGATTCCGCGCCGAGACGTTCTCGTACCGGCTGAGCGGCCAGATCGCAGTCACGTCGACGGTCGAGTGGGCGGGCACCGCCCGCTGGGACGACGTCGGAGTGGAGGGGGAGCGCGAGACGGTCGCCCGGTTCGTGCGGCTCTTGACGCTCGAGGTCACGGATGTCTCCCTCTTTTCGAGCGACGCGCGGGCCGTCGTCGCGGTCCGGAACCCCTTCTCGTTCCCGCTCACGATCGCCTCGTCCCGCTATCGCCTTTCGGCGGGATCGCGTCTGCTCGGTCGCGGATCGACGCGCGGCATGCTCCTGCGTCCGCGGCGGGAGAGCACGGTCCTTCTTCCCCTCGAGGTGGAGCACGGCTCGCTGATCGCTGCGGCGGGGGGCGCGGTCCTGTCCGCTGAAGGCGTGCCGGCGCGCCTCGCGGGCGCGTTGACGGTGCGTCTGCCCGGCGGAGACGTCGCCGTGCCGATCGATCTCACCGGACGGCTCTCGGTTCGATGAACGGCCCCTCCAGGGTCCGGATCGACCGCGAGGGACCGATCGCGAGAGTGACGCTCGCGCGGCCCGACGTCCGCAACGCGTTCGACGAGGTCTCGATCGACGAGCTCACGCGGGCCTTTCTCTCGTTCGCCGGCGACCGCGAGACCCGGGTGGTCGTGCTCGCGGGAGAGGGCCCGGTCTTCTGCGCCGGCGCGGACATCGGCTGGATGCGCCGGGCCGGAAGCTGGTCGAAAACCGAGAACGAAACGGACGCCGAGCGGATGGCGCGGATGCTGCGTACGATCGACGAGTGCGAGAAACCGGTCGTGGCGGCCGTCCAGGGCGCGGCCATCGGCGGAGGGGTCGGACTCGTGGCGGCGTCGGACATCGTCATCGCCGCCGAGGACGCCGTTTTTTCTCTGGCCGAGGTGAAGCTCGGCATCCTGCCATCCGTCATTTCGCCGTACGTGCTCCGCGCGGTCGGCCCGCGCGAGGCGCGACGCTGGTTCCTGACCGGCGAGCGCTTCGGGGCCGCCGATGCCCGACGGATCGGTCTCGTCCACGAGACGGTGCCGGCCGGGGAGCTGGGTGCGGCCTGCGACCGGATGATCGGCACGCTTCTCACCTCGGCGCCCGGCGCCGTGGCGATCGCGAAGCGTCTGATCGCGGAGGTCGCGGGCAGCAGTCCGGAGGAGGCAATGCCTGTCACCGTTCGAACCATCGCGGAGCGTCGCGCATCGGACGAGGCCAGGGAAGGTCTGACCGCGTTCCTGGAGAAACGTCCACCTGCCTGGGCGGGGAAAAAGCCAGTTCGTTAGCCTCGCGCACAGATGAGGAGGTGACCGATGGTTCCCGTGACTTCCCTCTGGCTTCCCATCCTGCTGTCGGCGGTCATCGTTTTCGTGGCGAGCTCGATTCTCCACATGGTCCTGCGCTACCACCGCACCGACTTCGCGAAGCTCCCGGCGGAAGACGAGATCGCGGATGCTCTCCGGAAGAACGGCGTCGCGCCGGGCGACTACATGTTTCCTTACGCGGAAGGTCCCGCCGCAATGAAGGACCCGGCGTTCCTCGAAAAGAGGAAGCGCGGACCGATCGGCGTCCTGACCGTCATACCGGGCGGCTCGGTTTCGATGGCCCCTTACCTGGCCCAGTGGTTCGTCTACTGTGTCGTCGTCGGCGTCTTCGCTGCGTACGTCGCGGGTCGCGCCCTCGCGCCCGGCGCCCCGTACCCCTCCGTCTTCCGTTTCGCCGGCTGCACGGCGTTCGTGGCCTACTCCCTCGCGCTCTGGCAGAACTCGATCTGGTATCGCCGCAAGTGGTCGACGACCATCAAGTCGAACTTCGACGGCCTCCTGTACGGCCTGCTGACCGCCGGGACGTTCGGTTGGCTCTGGCCCCGGTGAGCCCGACGTGATGGACCTCGCCGAGATCTTCGTCGAGCTGCTGAGCGAAGACACGCAGTCCTGGCGCCCCGTCGCCGCCCAGCGGCTCGGGTCCGGTCTCTTCCGGATCGTCGGGACCGTTCCCGAGGACGAGGTCTGGCGTTTCCAGCCGGGGCAGACCGTCCGCTGCGCCGAGCACTCGTTCGCGGACGGCTCGTGCGGACCCGTCGCCGTGGAACGCGCGGATGCCTGACGACGGCCGAGCGTTCTGATAGAAGGGTCCGCGGCATGTTCTGCCCCAGCTGCCGCGACGAATACCGCAAGGTCTTTCTCACCTGCGCCGACTGCGGAGTCGCGCTCGTCGAGGAGCTGCCTCCCGAGCCGGAACCGGAGGCGATCGACTACGTCACCGTGTTCGAGACGGGCAGCCAGAGTCTCGTGGCAGTCGTGCGCTCGATTCTCGACGGCGCGCAGGTCCCTTACGTCGCGAAGAACGAGACCCTCCAGAACCTGTTCGGGATGGGGCCGATCGGCGCCGGCTTCAACGTCGCGATGGGTCCGGTCCGCTTCCGGGTGCCGCGCGAGCGCGAAAGGGAGGCTCGGGAGCTGTTGACCGAGCTGCCGTACGCCGAGGACGATGACGGCTGACACCAACGGGATCCGGTTGCGGCGCTACACGTCCGCGGACACGGCCTCGGTCCACGAGGCCGCTCTCGAATCCTCGGCCGATATCTTCCCCTGGATGCCGTGGTGTCATCCCGGGTACTCCCTCGCGGAGGCGACGGCGTGGGTCGACTCGCGCGAGCGGCTCTTCGCGGACGGGCAGGAATACAGCTTCGCGATCGTGGACCCGGCAGGCCGATTCCTGGGAACCTGCGATCTCAATCGGATCGACCGCGGGCACCGCGTTGCGAACGTCGGATACTGGGTCCGGACGTCGGCGACCGGGCGCGGCGTGGCGCCGGCGGCCATCCGGGAGCTCGCGCGCTTCGCTTTCGGCGAGACGGACCTCGTCCGTCTCGAGATCGTCTGCGCGGTCGGCAACGAGCGAAGTCGTCGCGCCGCGGAGAAAGCGGGCGCGGCGCGCGAGGCGACTCTTCGGGATCGCCTGTTCTTCCACGGCCGGTCGCACGACGCCGTCCTGTACGTTCTGCTCCGCTCGAGCTGGGATGCCCTGACGGCCGCCCCGTGCGGAGAGCGGTGAACGCGCCGATCCGGTCGTCTCGATCCGGGCGGCGTGAACCGCGGTCGGCTCAGCCCCCGGGCTCCGCCGGGGGTTTCACCGGGGGAGAAGGAGGAGGCGTGGGAGAGGCAATCGGGGTCGGCGGCTGTCGCAGGGCCGCCTCGTCGGCGAACTCGTGCCGGCAGAAGTAGCACTTGATCTTCTGTCCCGGCAGCTCGTCGGGCCTCCACGCGAAGAAGACCTTCCGGCAGTTGGGACACACGAGCCGCTGCTGGTACCCCCGGACGCCGCCTTCGATCGACAACGCGCTTTCCTCCGTCACCCAGCATAGCCGACGCCATCCCTTCCCGTAGAATCCGCGCCGACCCGTCCACCGGAAGAGGAGGCTCCATGCGATTCGCGAACCGCCGCTCGGCTCTGGCCGCATTCGTCCTGCTGGCGACGGTCGCCGCGACTCCGGCGCCGGCGCGGAGGACGCCGGCGATCGCGTCGGAGGTGCTTTCCGACCGTTCGCGGATGGAAGAGGACCTGCGCGTCCTCTGCGACGAAGTCGGCGGACGCCCGACCGGGAGCATGGCTTACGGCGCCGCGCTCCAGTGGGGACTCGAGGCGTTCCGGCGCGCGAAGGTGGACTCCGTCGCGCTCGAGTCGTACGAGGCTCCCGCACTGTGGGAGCCGATCGAGGCGAAGGCATCGGTCCTGACGCCCGTCCGGTTCCCGCTGCACGTCGTCTCGTTCGGAAACGCCCCTTCGACTCAACAGGAGATCAAAGCCGTCCTCGTCGACGCCGCAGGCGGCAGAGCGAGCGACTTCGCGAAGCTCGGCGCCCGGGCTCGCGGCGCGATCGCTCTCGTGCGGACGAAGCCGATGCTCTCTTTCGAAGATCTCTTCGCCGAGTACCTGGCCGGTCCCGAAATGGTGAAGGCCGCCGAGGATTCCGGTGCCGCGGCGATTCTCTTCATGTCGACCCGCCCGCGGGATCTCCTCTACCGCCACACGATCACGTTCGACGGAACGCTCGTCGGGATTCCGATCGCGATGGTGTCGCGCGAGCAGGGACTTCGGCTCGCGCGTCTCCTCGAGAAGGGCGACGAGCCGCAGCTCTCGCTCGAGATCCGAAACCGAACGGGAGGGCCATGGAAGCCGCAGAACGTGGTCGCCGAGATCCGCGGGTCGTCGAAGCCGGACGAGGTCGTGCTCATCGGAGCTCATCTCGACTCGTGGGATCTCGGCACGGGTGCGCTCGACAACGGCGTGAACTCCGCGCTCGTGGTCGAGGTCGCCCGCGCGATCGCCGCGGGACCGCGCCCGAAGAGAACGGTGAGGTTCGTCCTCTTCACGGGCGAGGAGAACGGACTGCTGGGATCCCGGGGCTACGTCGCTGCCCACCGGGACGAAATGGATCGCCATGACGCAGTTCTGATCCACGACATCGGGGACGGAAAGGTGGTCGGTTATTTCACCGACGGCCGACCCGATCTGCACGCGTCTCTGTCGAAGGTCCTCGCACCCGTGGCGGGATGGGGCGCGGCGGGACTGAACGACGAGGCGATCCTCGGCACCGACAATTTCGACTTTCTCCTCGAAGGGATCCCCAACCTGATCGCGAACCAGGAAACCGCCCGGTACCTGGCTGACTACCACGCGGAGTCCGACACCTTCGACAAGGTGGACATCAAAGAGGCGCGTCGCAACGCCGCCGTCGCGGCCGTAGCCGTGAGCGGTATCGCGAACGCGCCGGAGCGCATCGGAAAGCGGCAGTCGCGGGTCGACATCGAGCGGGTGCTCGCGAAGAGCGGGATCGCCGCCCAGATGAAGACCTACGGGCTCTGGTCGGATTGGGAAACCGGGAAGCGGGGAAGGAAATAGTCCCGAATCGGTCACGGGTACCGGAAAATCGAGGACCGTTGAGAACGATTCGACGCCTCCTCGTCGCAAACCGGGGCGAGATCGCCGTTCGAGTCCTCCGCACGGCGCGGGAGCTCGGGATCGGAACCGTCACCGTTTTCGCCGAGTCGGACGCCGGCGGGATCCACGTCGAGCGCGCGGACCGGGCCGTCTCTCTCGGCGCCGGCTCCGTCGCCGAGACGTACCTCTCGATCCCGAAAATCCTGGAAGCCGCGCGCTCCTCCGGGGCCGACGCCATTCACCCGGGGTACGGCTTTCTCGCCGAGAACGCGGACTTCGCGCGCGCGGTCGAAGCCGAAGGGCTCGTGTGGGTCGGTCCGCCCGCCGGGGCGATCGAGGCGATGGGCGACAAGCTGCGAGCTCGCGCCCGAATGCGAGAGGCGGGCGTCCCGGTCGTTCCCGGCTCGGACGCGGGCACGAAAGACCCGGCCGACCTGGCGCGCGAGGCGGAACGGCTCGGCTACCCGATCCTCGTCAAAGCGTCGGCGGGCGGTGGGGGAAAGGGGATGTCTCGCGTCGACCGGCCCGCAGACCTGCGGGCGGCAGTCGAGGAAGCGATGCGGATCGCCGCGTCGGCGTTCGGCGACGACTCCGTCTACCTGGAAAAGCTCTTGGAGCGGCCGCGGCACGTCGAGTTTCAGGTTTTCGCCGACCAGCGGGGAAACACGGTGCATCTCTTCGAGCGCGAGTGCAGCGTTCAGCGCCGCCACCAGAAGAT
>DASUAD010000517.1:0-2456 GCA_035763965.1 Thermoanaerobaculia bacterium
AGCAGAGCCTCGGCCCGTCCCAGGTTGAGGTGGATCTCGGCGCGCTCTCCGGTCTCCAGAGCGCGGCGGTAGAACGCGAGCGCACGATCGGGGTTGCCGGCCACCAGCTGACAGGATCCGGCGAGCACCCACCCCCGCGAAGCACCGGGCAGATGCTCCGCCGCGGCGGCGGCGCTCTCGCCGACCCGCGGAAGAACCTCCCGCGCGTTCTCGATCTCCGACGGGCGTCCCAGGACGGACTCGAACGTGGCGCTGGCCGTCCCGAGCCGATGTTCCGCGCCGTACCGTTGGATCTCGGGCACGGTCATCGCCGCGAGGACGAGCGCCGCGGCGACCGCCGGGAGGACCCTTCTCACGACGAGGTAGCTCCCTCGGAGCGGCCGGCGGCGAGCCTCCAGCCGCGCCCCGCGGCGAGAAGGAGGGGCGCGGCCGAGATCGGCCGCTGCAGCGGAAACCAGGTGAGAGCGGCGGCCGCTCCCGCGACGAGGAGCCCGAAGAGGATCGCTTCCTCGGACCGGAGCGCTCGCGGTCCCGACCCGCGCCCGACTCCGGCGATCAGGGCCACGACTGCGACGAGCACGGCCAGACCTCCCGGGATCCCGGCCTCCGCGAACGCCTGAAGGTAGTCGCAGTGCGCCTCGGAGTACGTGCTCGTTACGAGCGGGTTGACGAACCGCCTCCGGGCGCGGATCTCCGCCTGCAGCCGGTGCGGAACAAACTCCGCCACGTAGGTTCCGGGCCCCCAACCGGTGATCGGCCGCTCCCGGGCCATCTCCAGAGCCGCCGCCCAGGCGCCGGTCCGGTACGTCGTCAGACGGTCCCAATCGCCTCTCCCGACCGCGGACAGCGTTTCCGCCGCCCGGGAGCGAAGCGGAGCGACGACGAGGACTCCCGCGACGAGCAGAAGGGCGAGGCCGGCCATCGGAAGCAGCGAGCGCCGGCCGAAGCGGGCCACGAGGAGCGCGGTGACCCCGGCGGCGGCCGAAACGAGAGAGGTCAGATTGCGATTGACGACGAGCGTCGCAAGCATGAGGAGCAGGAGCGCGACGGCGGCGGCGCGCACTGCCCGGCGGCGCGTCGAAAGAGCGACTCCCAGGGACAGGACCGCCGCGAGGGCAACGGTGATCGCCAGGTAGCCGACGTTGCCCGCCAGCGCCCCCGTCTGGTTGCGGGTACCGAACGTCTCGAGACGGAAGGGTTGGATGCCGCGGCTCTGAAGAATCGAGACCGCGGCGTTCAGGGCGGTCGCCGCGAGGAACGCCGCCACGAGAAGGTTTCTTCCTCGAGCGACGGCGCGCGAGGCGCCGAGTGGAACGAGCAGCAGAAGGAGGACCATCGCGCGGAGAGCGTCGAACGAGATCGAGCGTCGCGGCGAGAGGGTCGCCGAGACCGCGCACCAGAAAAGCCCGGCCGACGCCGCGATCAGGGCGACCCGCGCCGCCACCGGCAGGGCGCGCCAGGCATCGAGCAGGCTGCGCGAGCGTCGCGTGAACGCGAGAGCGGCAAACGCCGCAAGCGGCGCTCCCGTGAGCGCGGCCAGCCGTTTTGGTGCATCGAAAGAGGCGTGCGCGCGCGGGTCCACGAGGAGCGCCGTTCCGGCGATGACGACGACCAGTGACGCGATCGCGACGGCTTCGGCGAGCTCCATCCGCTCGGGCGGAGGGGCAACGTGCGGCTCCTCACGCCGGTTCGAGAGCGTTCCTGCTCGCGCGGCGCGTACCTTCCGTTTCTTCTTCGTCAAGGCTGCGATGTTATGACGGTATGCTCGGAGGCCCGGTCTCCCGGATCCGGGAAGTGGTCGAAACGCGAATGACTTGCGCGACCCGGCTGTTAGCTCGACCGTGAGCGCTCCTTCGGCGCGGCCGCGCCACGTTTCTCTACCGATCTGGGTGATGCGACACCGCAACGAGGTGCTCCTCGGAGCGGCTGCGTTCCTGCTGCTCGCGGTCGCCGTCGTGGGTTTCGTCGGCTCCACCATCGCGTCGCGTTTCGACAGCCATCGCTGGAACCTGCCGTCCCGGATCTATTCGGACATCACCGTTCTCGAGCCGGGCGGTCCGGGCTCGGTCGGTCGGCTCACGGCGAAGCTCGAGCGACTCTTCTACCAGGAGGCCCCGGAAGGTCCTCTGACGCCGGGGCACTATCGCCGCGCGGGCGACGCCGTCGAAGTCCATACGCGCGATTTCCTCTATCCGGGCCGTCGATTTCCCGGGCTCCTGGCGCGGGTGGATTTCACCGGCGAAACGGTTCAGTCCGTCCGGGACGAACACGGCGGCGCGGTGCCCGCGCTCGTGATCGAGCCGGAGCGGCTGGGATCGGTCTTCGGGGAAGAGTACGAGGACCGGACCCTCGTTCGTCTGGACGACGTTCCGCGGTCTCTTGTCGACGCGATCCTCGTGACGGAAGACCGCGATTTCTACCGGCACTCCGGCGTCTCGATCAAGAGGACTTTCGGC
>DASUAD010000518.1:0-3935 GCA_035763965.1 Thermoanaerobaculia bacterium
CGGGTATCGGGTCTCGCATTTCCTCTCCTCGCACGACGTCCCCGGCGCCCTTTCGCTCCTCGGAGGAAACCTCGACCGCTTCCGTCTCGCGGCGATCCTGCAGTTCGCATCGGCCGGCATCCCGATGGTCTACTACGGAGAAGAGGTTGCGCGACGGGGCGGGGACTGGCCCGACAACAGGAGCGACATGCCGTGGGGATCCCGGAACATCCTCCCGGGATCCGGCATGCCGCGGGACGAGGCCCTGCGCAACGACTACCGGAGGCTGATCGCGATCCGTCGCTCGCACCCGGCGCTCTCCCGGGGAACGCACGCGGGAATCTCGACCGAGGGCGACCTGTACGTCTTTCTGCGGCGGGAACCGGGCTCCGGCGACTCCGTCGTGGTCGCCGTGAATCGCGGCACCGCGCCGGCGACGGCGAGGTTCTCTCCGCCGTCCGAGTGGACGGGCCGCGGCCCGGAAGAGCTCTGGGCCGGGGGCGCAGTGCGCGTCACGGCGGATTCGGTCGAAGTCGAGGTGCCGCCGACCGGAGCGCGGATCGTGACGCTCCGCCGCTCGGGGGACCCGCAACCGGTGGCGAATTGATGCGTTCGGATCTGAGGCGGGGCGCCCGGTCCGGCGAGCCTACGCTCGGCGCCGGCGTCGCGGAAAGGAGCAGCCTCTGGCCGGAGTGAACTTCGAGCACGTTGCGAAGCGGTTCGGCAACGTGTCGGTCATCGAGGACCTGAACCTCGACGTGAAGGACCAGGAGTTCATGGTCCTCGTCGGGCCTTCCGGCTGCGGCAAATCGACGGCGCTCCGGATGATCGCCGGCCTCGAGGAGGTCAGCGGCGGGACGATCTCGATCGGCGAACGGGTCGTCAACGATCTCCCGCCGAAGAACCGTGACATCGCGATGGTCTTCCAGAACTACGCGCTCTATCCCCACATGACGGTCCGCGAGAACCTCGAGTTCGGCCTTCGCGTGCGCAAGACCCCGCCGGCCGAGATCGAGCGCCTCGTGCAGGAGGCCTCCGGGATCCTGGAGATCTCGAATCTCCTCGACCGGAAGCCCAAGCAGCTCTCGGGCGGTCAGCGGCAGCGCGTCGCCCTCGGCCGGGCGATCGTCCGCAAGCCGGCGGTGTTCCTGTTCGACGAGCCCCTGTCCAACCTGGACGCCAAGCTGCGGGTCTCGATGCGCGCCGAGATCAAGAAGCTCCAGCAGCGGCTCAAGACCACGACCGTCTACGTCACGCACGACCAGACCGAAGCGATGACGATGGGCCAGCGGATCGCCGTCATGAAGGACGGAAAGATCCAGCAGGTCGGGACACCGCTCGAGATCTACGGGCGACCCGAGAACCTGTTCGTGGCGAACTTCATCGGCACGCCCCCGATGAACTTCCTTCCGGCGACGCTCACCGACGGCGGAAGCACGCTCTCCGGGAAGGGATTCTCGGTGCCGGTGCCGAAGAGCCTCCAGGCGCTGACGGCCGGAAAGGACGGAACGAAGATCGTCGTCGGCGTCCGGCCCGAGAACATCCTCGATCCGTCCGAGACCGCCCGCGGGGAGACGGCGCGGCTCTCGGGAGAGGTCGAGGTCGTCGAGCCGCTCGGGGACCAGGCGATGATCCACGTCCGCGTGGGCGACGAGGTGCTGGTCTATCCGGTCGAGCCCCACGCCATGCCCGAGATGGGGGACCAAGCCGAGCTCGTGCTCGAGCTCGACAAGCTTCACCTCTTCGACGCCGTCACCGAAAAGCGCCTCACGGCCTGAACCGATGGGAGGACTCATGAGAACGGCCCGCGCCCTGCTGCTCGCACTCGTCGCCTCCGCCGGCGTTCCGCTGCTCGCCGCCGACCTGGTCGTGTGGCACGCCTACCGCGCCGAGGAGAAGGAGGCCCTCGAGAAAGTGGTCGCCGCGTACAACGCGAGCTCCGCCGCGAAGGGAAATCGCGTCACGACCCTCGCGGTCCCCTACGACGCATTCGCCGACAAGATCTCCGCCGCGGTGCCCCGCGGCAAAGGGCCGGACATCTTCATCTACGCCCAGGACCGGCTCGGCGGATGGATCGAGGCGGGCAACACGGTCGAGCCGATCGACTTTTTCCTCGAAAAAGAGATGAAGGCCCGCTTCATTCCGACGACCATGGAAGCGATGACCTATCGGGGCACGGTCTACGGGCTGCCCCTGAACTTCAAGGTCATCACGATGATCTACAACAAGAAGCTCGTCACGACCCCGCCGAAGACTTCGGCCGAGCTGGTCGCGACGGCGAAGAAGCTGACGAACCGGGCCGCCGGGAAGTTCGGCCTGGCGTACTCGTTCGCCGACTTCTACTACCACGCCGCGCTCATGAACGGGTTCGGCGGCCGGGTGTTCGGCGCCGGGATGAAACCGGCCCTGAACAATCCCGAGAACGTCCGGTCGCTCGAGCTCCTGATGAAGTGGTTCACGAAGGATCAGATTCTTCCGGCGGAGCCTTCGACGGCATTGATCACGTCGCTCTTCAACGGCGGGAAGGCCGCGATCGTCTTCTCAGGTCCGTGGTTCCTGGGCGAGATCGCGCCGTCCGTGAGCTACGGGCTGGCGCCGCTCCCCAACCTCGTCGAGGCCGGAGGAAAGCCGATGCGGCCGTGGATCACGGTCGAGGGGGTCCTGATCGCGGCGCCATCGAAGAACAAGGACGCGGCGTACGAGTTCGCAAAGTACCTGACCGACATCCCGGCGGCGAAGGTGATGGCCCTCGAGGGACGTCAGACCCCCGCGAACAGGGAGGTCTACATCGACCCGAAAGTCGCCGCGGACCCGGTACTCGCCGCCTTCCGCAAACAGGTCGAGGTCGGCGTTCCGATGCCGAACGTGCCGGAGATGACGATGGTCTGGTCGCCGGCGACCACCGCGATGAACACGATCACGAAGAAGGCGGCCACGCCGAAGGCGGCGCTCGACGTCGCGCAGAAAGAGGTCGAGCAGCGAATCGCGGACCTGCGCAGGAAGTGAATCCGGCTCCCTCGCATCGCCTCCGGTTCGGGATCGGGCTCGCGCTCGGGCTCCTGCTCGGCGTCGGCCTCGGGGTCCTGCTCCTCGTCGGCGCACGGCGCGCCGACGCCCGGGTGAGGGCCGAGCGCGAGGCGATCGTCACGTTGAACGCGTTGACCGACGTCGTCGATCGCGCCGGCATTTCGGGCGACGCGGTCCGAAGCGCCGTCGCCTCCTGGGCGAAGGCACACCCGTCCGTCACCGCGGTTCGGGTGATCGTCCTCGAGGGAATCTCGCTCGAAGCTTCGACCGAGCCGGACGATACGGGGGATCGCGCCGCGCCGCGGCGGCTCGCCCGGGAAGAGAAGCCGGTTTACGACCGCGCACAGCGGCTGCGCGCCGCGGTCGAGACCAACCGGCAGGAGGGGGTCCCGCGCAAGGACGAGATCGAGGTCGAACGTCTCGAAGGCGGCGCGTTGAGCCTCGCCGGTCCTGTCGAGAGGGACGCCGAGGTGGTCGGGATGGCGGAGATCCAGACCGCCCCGCCGCCGCCGGCTCCGGCCGTCCCGGTGGGGAGGGCGCTCCTCTACCTCCTCGTTCCGCTCGCCGCGTACGCAGCCGTCGCCCTGCTCCTCCGGGAGCGCCGCGGGGCGCTTGCGATCGCGGCCTTCGCACTCCTCGCCGCGTCGCTCTTCCTCTTCGCGCGGCAGACGCTGGCGACTTTCGAATCCGACCGTCTCGCGACGGATCGCTCGGTCGCGGGGCGGATCGCCGAGGAGGCGCGCCTCGCAGAGAAGATCCCGGGAGTCGAGCCGGCCCCGCTCGAGCCCGCGAAGTGGGACACCGACGTGTTCCGGCGGCCGCGCGGCGCGGCTCCGGGTACGCCGCCGGGCGGCGCCGAGCGGCGCGGCCGGAACTTCTTCCTTGGGGTTGCGCTCGGCGCTCTGGCGCTCACCGCCTTTTTCGGCTTC